>NZ_WJIE01000011.1:0-157532 GCF_009649845.1 Polyangium spumosum | reverse complement strand
ACTTCAAATGCGCACCAGTGTCACCGTAGCTTCCCCCCAATAATCCCCCCGCCCTTCTTCGTCGCCCCGCCCTTCTTCGTCGTCCCGCCCTTCTTCGTCGTCCCCGTTCCACTCGGAGCACCACTGGGCACCATGCTCGGCGCCCCACTGGGCACTGTACCTGCTGTCATCGTATCCACGGGCGGTGTGGGTGTCGTCACCGTCCCCGCCGGCTGCGCACTCGCCGCCGTGCCGGCTACAGTTGCGCTCGGCGCCAGCGTAGGCACCATCGTCGCCGTTGGTGCCCCCGTCGCCCCTGTCGCTTCCACCCCTGGCCCATTTCCCTGCGTCGGGGTCGGCGCCGTTCCAAACCAAACCGCCGCAATCAGCCCCAGCACCGCCACGACCACCCCAAGCCCCACGATCGGCATGAACTGCCGTCGCGGCTTCTTCTTCAGCTCCGCCGCCAACGTCGGCTTCGCGAGCGTCTCTCCCGTCCCCGTCCCCTCTGCCTTCGATACGACCTGTACGATCCCAAGCCCCTCCGCATTGCCCTTCGCCGGCTCCGCGTTGGCCTCCACCGCCGGCTTCGCCCACGGCCGCGCCCGCTGCTCCTCCGCCGCCATCGCCGGAGGCCTCACCGAGCCCGTCCTCCCGCTCGATGTCGACGCCGTCGCCGCAGCCGACATCGCTACCCCCGAGCTCCCGCCCGCCTGCCGCGCCATCATGTGACGCCAGTTCAGCCGCAGGTCGGGCATCTGAGAAATGCGCACCTCCTGCGCCCCGAAGAGCTGCTCCGCAATCTCCCGCGGGTCCTGCGGAACCTGGTCGATGTGCACCAGTACGACGTCCGGCGGCTCCTGCACAGCATCGCGCTCGGGGATGAACCGCACCGTCAATCCTCCGAGCACGTCCTGCTCTCGGCCGTTCGTGATCGCCGTCCATCGAACATCGGACTCCACGAGCACCTGCGCGATCCGCGCCGCGCAATGTGCGAGCACTTCGAATGGCGCCTGGTCCGGATACACGACCACCACCCGTCGCGGCGGGGTTGCGTTTTCCACCGTATAGCGCAATCCAAGCCCGCTCGGTGATGGCGCCGGCAGGTCATCGAAGTCCTGGATGTATCCCCGGATGACCTGTTCCACAGCATCAGAGCGTTGCTGCACGGCGGAGACATAGGTGTGATACCAGCCGCTTCCTTCTGCCCTCGATTCCTGGTCCGGCAGGAGCTTGTGATAAAACGCTATCGCTGACCCATAAACAGCTCCGCCATCGAGATGCCGATCGACGCAAACGATCGAGTGGCAGAACGGCGGATCCTGCCTACCCGCGTGATCCTGCGCTCCCTTGATTCTCAACCCAAAGACGAACGCAACGCCACCGCGTCCCGGCTCATATTGCGTGTCATCTCGCGACAAATTTGCGATGGCGAACGCATACGCCGCCCCCTGACGCGGCTCGATATACTTCACGATCCGGGCAAGATGGCTGAAATGCTGTTGCGTCAGCGTGCCTTGAGGGATCGCCGGTTGGTAGATGAAATCGATCTGATGCCGCGGCACGTTGCCGTGCAGGAAGTGATACCAGACCGCATCCGGCGGCCCCTGGTACGTCAGCGCCTGGTATTCAGCGGAAACAACGTGCGAATCCATGAGGCCCTCGTCTCACGCCTTGCGCGGCGGCGTCAAATGACCAGGCAAGGGTGTTGTCGTGTCACTGGGAGCCTGCGAGCCACCATCCGGCATCTTCATCGTGGCTCGCTGGAAAGCTGGACGCGCAGGCAACGCACCGAACCCGAGGCCAGTACCATTCGTTGATGTCGGCTGCGCCGCGGGAGCCGCGTTCGGCATGGGCGGCGGCTGGAACTGAGGCGCAGGTGCCGCCTGTGGAGGTAGCGCGGGTGGCGCTTGCGGTGGTAGCGCAGGCGGCGCGAAGTTCAGCCTCGGCGCGCGAAGCTCTTGCTTGATGCGCTGGAGGAGCTGCGAGTCGTACGCGTTCTTCGGCAGGATCCTCTCGACGAAGTGCGAGAAGAGCATGTGCGTCGAGTGCCCGTAGCTCGCGGACCCGACGAACACCTTCACGTCGATCTTCATCGAGAACTTCTGGAGGCTGTCGATGAGCGGCTGATAGAGCTGCTTGGCGTGTTCCTCGACCTGCGCAGGCGTGCCGGCGATGAGGTCGCTCTTGTTGATGAAGAGCACGACGGTCTTGCACGAAGCCACCGTCTTCGGGCTGAAGAAGTAGCGCAACGCCTGCGGCTGGAACTCCTCGAGCTGCTCGGTGACGCGCGCCATGTCCACCTCCTGCGCGTCCTTCCCGCCGAGATCGACGACGATCAAGAGCCCGTGGATCTCCTCCACGATGAGCTCTTGCAGCGCGTCGACGATGTGCTCGCCGCCCCAGTCGTGCACCTCGAAGACGTGCTCGACGAGCTTGTCCTTCTCGCGCACGTGGCTCACGCTGCGTTGGTAGCGCTCGATCTTCGTGCCTTCGATCGTGCCGAGATCGGTGAGCGGGTTCGACCACTTGAGCGTGAGCGACGTCTTGCCGGTGGCCTTCATGCCGAGCGTCAGGATCCGGTAGACCTTGCTCTCGATCTTGGGCCGCTTCTCGAGCTCGACCTTGGTCCAGTTGAGCTCTTCCTCCATGCCGTCGAGCCAACCGACCTTCTTCTGGTCCTCGGCTTCGAGCGTGGCGACGCGTGACTTCAGCGTGCCGATCTCGAGCTGCGCGGCTTCGTACTTGCCCTCGATCTGCTCGAGTTCCTCGTTGAGCTTCGACGCGCGAAGGCCGAGGACGATGAGGAACACCACGAGGGCTGCGACGATGATCCCGACGATGATGAAGGTCATTCTCGGCTCACGTGTAGAACCCCGACGCCGAGAGCCCCCCGGGCCCGCCGACGTTCGGACTGTGGAACCTCGCTCATAACACACTGCGGCCCAGAAACGGAAGGAAGAGCACCTGGAAGACCTGGCCGGGTGCAGCCTTCACTTCCTCGGAGAGGGTGCGAGCGGACGGGAGCGACTGGAGTGGTCTGGCGTGCAGGATGGTGCTTACCGTCGGCGAGCGAGGCTGGTAGGTTGACAAGGATGGATGTCGTTTCGACTTGCCCGCTTTCGGCGTGGGGATTCGTCTGGCAAACGAGCGCGGGAGCGACCGCGCAGACGGTCGTCGTCAAAGCGACGTTTCAGCTCACGCCGGGTGAGTCGGTGCTCGCGAAGGAGCAGGACGGGGCCGTCGAGGAAGACGAGTTCTGGGACGACGACCCGACGCGGAGCGTGCGCGTCGCGAGCGACAAGGTTCCCTACAAGGCGCGGGCCGACGTGATGCTCGTGGGGCACGCGTATGCGCCGGAAAAGCAGCCGGTGCGATCGCTGCCGGTGCGGCTCGTGGTGGGCGAGCTCGATAAGTCGATCGAAGTGTGGTGCGATCGCGTGTTCCGAGCGCAGGATGGGCAGCTTCTCGAGGGGCAGCGGTTCGTCAAGATGCCTCTGCGATGGGAGCGGGCCGCGGGCGGGCCGGAGACGAACAATCCGGTGGGAGTGCGCTTCGACGCACCGCCGAACTCGTTCGGCATGATCGCGATCCCGAACCTTCAGCCGCCGGGGATATTCGTGTCGCAGCGTTCGGACACGTTCGTGCCGGTGTGTTTCGCGCCGATTGGGGGAGGCTGGCCGAGCCGGGTGGCGAAGCTCGGGCCGCTGGCGGGGGCGTTCGCGTCGCCTGGGTGGGAGACGCGACCATTGCCTCAATTACCTGATTATGGGTATTTCCAGGCTGCACCTCGTGATCAGCAACTGGTGGAAATCCGGCCAAACGAGCGACTTGTCCTGGAAAATTTGCATCCGGAGCATCCGAGGCTGGTGACGAGCTTACCCGGGATATCGCCGAAGGTAAGCGTAGAGCGGGCGACTGGCGAGCGGGAGAGCGTGAAGCTCGTGGCCGACACTCTGTGGATTGACACGGATCGCGGAGTATGCGTCGTGGTTTGGCGGGGCATGATTGGGCTACGGCACGCTGCGGAGGCGGGGCGGATCGTGGTGACCCTCGATGGGGAGGTGGTCGAGGAGCTCGACGACGAGGACCTGCTGAAGACCATCCCCCCCGCGGCGGTAAAGGGAGCGGCAGCGGGAGGCGCGGATGAGGACGACCTCGCTAGCATGACGCTGGCGCCTGGGTTTGATCTCTCCAGGGCACTGGCGCCGGTCATGCCGTTTCTGGGGCAGGATAAGCCGCAACCTCCGGCAGCAACGGCGCCGGAATCGAGAGCGGCCGATCCGAGCTTGCCGTTCGGGAACCCCGGGGGATTGGCGGCATTGCGATCGGGCGAGCCGGCCCCCCCACCTGTCTCGGCGGATTCAACGATGTACGTGCCGATGAGGAAGCCGTCGGCGCCGGCCATACCAGCGGTCGCACCTCCTGTGCCGCCTACGCCGCCGGTGGTGAATCCACCGCCGCCCGTGGCGCCGCCGCCGATGGTGACGAGGCCGCCGGTGGTGGATGCGATTGCGCCACCCATTGGGCCCAGTGCGTGGAGCGCTGGCGCGAAGGAGACCACACCTGCCCCGACCCTCGGTCAAATGATGGCGCAGGCGCAAAGTGAAGCGCCGAAGGCAAAGGAGGCTCCTCCCGCGCTGGCGATGACGGCGGCAAAGCCGGAGGTCGCGCCGCCGGCGGTCGTCGATGAGGCGGCAGCGAAGCGGGGCTGGAAGCCGGTGGGGGCGACGAGCGGCGATGGGAGCAAGGGGCCGCCCCTGTCTCCGAATCCGGTCCTTTCGGGCGCTGCCGCGGCCTCGGATGCTGCTGCGGCGGCGGCGAAGCCGAAGGATGGCGGGGACAAGAAGGCGTACGCGTCGACCGCGCCCGTGTCACCTCCCAAAGCGGTGATCGAGCTGCTTTGGTACGATCCGGCCGCGCTGCCACGGATCCGACGGCAGCCGGGGTGGAAAGAGGTCCTCGGACAGATCAAGGGGAAGGCGTTCGAGGACGAGCTCTCCGGGGATTCGCCGCCGGAAAAGAGGCAAGAGGCGCGGGACCGACGTGACGTGGCGGGGCTACTCGCTCGTGGTGACGCGGTGGACATGGCGGGAATCCAGGCGGCACTTGCGAACGCGGTCACGGAGGACGGAACATTCGTGCCGCCGCTGGTACTGGTGGCAGGAGATCTTGAGTTCCCGTTCGACGAGTTGGAGACTTTGAAGGCGAACATGGCCGCTCTGGCGCCGCTCGCCAGTGGAGACAAAGCGCTCAAGGAGCAGCTCGATACGACGGAGGAACTGTTAAAGACGCCCTGGTTGAAGGGGGCGAGTGGGATTGCGGAGGGGCTGACAGCGAAGTTGAAGGAGGTGTTCGGGCGCGGAAACCGGGTGTTACCGCCGAGGTATCTGGAGGGGCACACGGAGAGGATGTTGCTCGAGCAGCGGGCGTATCAGAAGAGGACGGTGCTCGGGAAGACATGTATCCGGAGCTTGTTGCACGTGCCGGGGGTGCAGGGTGGGGTGCCGGTGTATTTGCCGGAGGCGCTGGGGCAGGAACTGCCGGCGTTTCAGCGGTTTGCAGTGAGGATGGTGGGAGAGGTCAGAGGGAGGGTAGAGCAGTACGAGGGGCAGGAGGTAGCGGTGAGGGGGGTGGGGGTGGGGAGGGCAGTGGCGCTAACGATGAGGAGGGTGTGAACGGGAGATACGCCCCATTAGCTCGTCACTAACTCCGTCGAGGCATAATCTCGCCGCGAAGCGCGGACTTAATATTTGGCGGGGTTGCCATGTCGTATTGAACGAGCAACTTCCTCGCCGCAACAATCTCCAGCATTCCAGCGGTGATATCTGTTTGACTGGAGCCAGCCATCTGTATAAGATGCAATCGAAATTCGTCGAAGCTGCCGATGATTTCCACGCACCCCGCTGAACCCCAGCCAATGTTTGCCAGACTCACGGGGCCGGCATGAATTAGGAAATGTTTGCGAACCTTAATGGAACCGAAGAACGCTGACGTTGTATTGCGAACGGTGTAGTGCGGATTGTAGTGCAACACGTGCTGCTTCTTGTGGAAATGGATTCCGGAATTGACCCATCCCTTTGTATCCGCCTCGTGGCCCGGTTCAGGCATCTTGGGATCGTTCCAGTACGGCATGAAGCGGAGAGCAGTCCACTCTCTTCGCTGGGGCTTACCATCAGCATCCGTTCCGTCAAGAAATACTTTGTAAACTGGCACCTCGTAAAGCTCGTGCAATCCGTTGTTGTCGTAATCCTTGTCGGGATACGACTTTGCAAGGTAACGGTCGCTGGTCTGAAGGCTCGAAACGGTGATGAGGACTTCGCGTAAATTGCTCATGGCCCCTCACTCCCTTCGTCAACTTGCCACCCATCCACGTCGAATGCCTTTGCCGGGCAGAACATTCAGCCTCAATGATCCTACTCCCTCGTGCAGAACTGACCCATGTGGACTTCCAGTGGGCGAATCGTTCAATACTCGCTGACTGCCATCAATGTTGTTACTACCGCATAAGCTGTGCCGGCGGTTACGGCATGCCGCTCAGGAGGCAGGAGTGGAGAAACCTCATCGCATGTAAGAAGCAGTCCACGTGACCCTGGGAATGAGAAGACACTCAGACAGTTGTCCAACGTGACGTCCGCCGACAAGAGTATTGGGAACCTCATGCAGAGGCTCTCCAAATCCGCGGGCGAGAACTCGTCAGGTCTCACGCTAAATAGCTCGCTCCAGGAGTCCTGTACGCCGCAGAAGACGTCCAGCACGAACCACTCGATCGTAACGCGACTCGCAGCCCAATCGAGCCTCGATTCAATCCATGAGACATCGGTGTCGTAATCGATCTCTGTGTTTAGTGCGATTACTGACACATTGTGTCGCTGTAGCGCTATAACCAACTCATCGTTTTCGAGTTGGTGATCGCGCACAAGCACCCTCTTCGGGGCTAGGTGCTGACTTTCGATAAGAACTGCTGCTTCTCTCCCAACGTAGGCGGTGAGATCAATGGCTGACATCGCAAGGTCATCAGTTCTTGCGGTTGGGCTCTCCACAATGAGCACCGAGTCGCAAGGCAGTTGTCCGAATCTATCGCGACTGGGTGCCGTGGCGATGCCGCTGACAACGATAAGCTTGGGCATTGCTATGCGCCTCATGGATAGTGTATGATTTTCGATTTATCTTTCGGATCAGGGATGTACGTTTTTGGATCGACTACCTTGATCTTCCCCTGCGTTGATGTCGATATCTTATAATATGAACCACCATGCCGCCCACCTCCTGGGTGTACCTCAATGTTCGTAATTTCCGGATGTCCCTCAACTCGGATCTGTTGCGACAGCTTGGAGCCACGGGTCGACTGCTCGACCTTCACCTTGTATCCTGCCTTCCGAAGTTCGTCAGCGATCTCGTCTGCACTTTTGCCCCAAATCGACTTCGGATTTTTCAGTATATTTCCGTTGGGCGTGCGCGCTCCTCCACCAATACGCAACTTGCCGGACAACCACTGCCCTACTCGCGTCCGGCTGATCCACTGACCCGCTCCATAGAGCAGGGGGGCGAGTACTGCCGAAGCGATACTGCTAATACCTACGCACTCCCAACAGATTCCTTCTCGACTGTCCAATACCTCTGAGGTAAGACTTCCTGAAAAGCCAGACAGGAAGCCCCATTTAGCAAGACCGACATATAGTGGCAATCCAACCGTACCAGCCGCGGCCAGCATTGCTGCACCATAGGCGAATATGGCGCCACCTATCGCTCCTCCGATAGCTGCTGCAAGGATGTCGCGCCATGAGCCATGACAGTACCAAGCTATAGCACCACCAATGATAGCACCAGCCGCCGCTCCGATCAGAACTGCGACGAGCGGGAAAGTGCCTAAAGGATCGATACGATTCCACGGGTCGTTAGCAGCGTAGCTATAGTTTGTGGCTCCATAGCGCATCCAGTGAGGATCGAGTGAAAGGTAGGTCCGTAACCATGGACAATAGTACCGGGCAAGATTGTAGTGTAGGCCGGTCTCTTCGTCCTCGTACTGACCCACGAGCCGCCACGGCTGGCGAATCTTTGCGATATGTACTTCTGGGACGCCGAACGAATCATATACTGCTGCCCAAACGAGCTCACCCGTATCGTCAAATACGCGCGCGGCTGCGCCGCGCGCGTCGGTATGAATCCAATAGGTGCATCCATTTTCGCGAAAAACAAATGGCGTCGAATCGTCCGGCAAATAAATGTATTCCCGGGACCACCGAACTTCACCGTCCTCGAGCAACTCCTCCCGAACGAGCTGATAGCCTGACCAACCGAATCGCCACGTCCTTTGCCCATCAGTCTTGGCGATCCGTCTGCCGAGGGCGTCGTACTGATATTCAACGACCTTGCCACAAGGCAGTCTGGTTTCCTTGAGCAATCCACCCGCGGTGTAGCTACAAGATATTCGACCGCTCGAGGACGGGATGGTCGTGATGTTGCCGTTTGGGTCGTAGTCGATGCGATGATCACCGCGACGCAATGGCTCGTCCATGGTACCGATATCAATGTAGATGCCACAGTCGTATATCAAATTTCCTTTGGCGTCGTAGTCATATTCACGCACTCTTGCTCCAGTATGTCCGTCGAGTTCGCCCAGTACCCGACCCTCACGGTCACACACAATCTGCCTTGAAGAGCGCTGGTGGCCAGACTCTCCCCATGATTCAGACGTTGCCACCAGACGTTCGCAATTGTCGTAATCGACCGTCGACTGCCATACGCGCCAGCCATCGGCATCAAGAAGCTCGGAGCGAATGACGCGCCCTTGCTCGTTGTGAGTCAACAACTCCGTGGTGGCAGTACCCCGCTGAACAACTACTTTTCCACGGTCTGGTTCATACGAGATCTTGCAAAGGAGCTCTCCCTGTACTCGAACGTCTATCAGCTCTCCGTGGATACCGTAGGCGTAATCCACTAAGTAGCCGTGATCATTCTGTACACTCCGTAGTCGACCGTCGATGTCGTATACGTATGACCATGAAGTGCTTTGTGATGCTTCTGAGACGCGGTTCCCTTGGGAGTCAAATTTAGAACTCACTGTTGCGGCATCGCTTCCTGTCGATGCGCGCAGCACGTTGCCGTGTGCGTCTGACTCGTACTCAACATATGAGCCATCCGCCCATCTCACGGAAGCAAGACAGTCTCCCGAGAATCTTTGCCTCACCACGCTGCCATCTCGCAGCGTCATAAGTCTTGTTGAGCCGTCGACGTCAGTACTAAACGTATACGCGGAAGCGTCAGGAAAATCAATCTTCAGTAATTGCCCGCTCGGATCCATCTCGAATTCCGTTTTGCGACCGAGAGGATCCGTTGTGCATCGAAGTCGACCGTCCGAACGATAGGAGTACTGAGTGGATGCACCCGTTCGATCTGTGACAGTGGACAAGTTCCCTAAGTCATTATACACGAGACGTGTCGTCGACTCGTCTGGGTAAACAGCGGCGACGAGCCGATCCTGCGCGTCATAGTCAAATCTGTAGGTGTTGGTATTGGAGTCACAAATGCCAGTCACCATGCCTCTGGCGTTATGCTCTACAGTAAACAACCGAGCAGCACGGTCATGTATAGACACGACTTGAGAATGGTCGTGGGTTTGTACGGCAATCGTGTTTCCCGTAGGCAGCGCCAGGATGGCCGCAGAGCCGTCAGGTTCAACGGAGAGGTTGGTCTCTCGGCCGTTGTGCTGGCGAATGGTAATCTCGTTACTCGAGGCCCGCTGTACGGCGATGTCTGGCACATTGCGCAGCCTTTCGACTATTCGCTCTGCACGTGTCTCGGCAGCGCCACGCAGTAGAGCTTCGTATACTTCAGGTCTAATCCTAATCATATCTCAGCGAGGCTCGGACTATTGGTGGCCGTTCATATTGCGAATTCGAGCAACTCGTCTCCGCTCGCAGATTCGACCAAGAATGCACGTATAGGGCCCATAAAATCCTGCAGTTCCTCCTGTGTGCAACTCGGCAGAAATGATCGCAAAACTCTTGGATCGTAGTACCGAAAGTAGGCAATGCGTTGGTCAGGCATGCGAACCACCAAGAATCGACGAAGGTGCCGTCGTAGCTCATCAAATAGGGACGGCGTATTCAGAAATACCATCCAAGACAGACCCCAGCCAGCATCCACTAGAGCGCCGATTGCCTTGCTTCCTGGCTGCAACTCTACAAGAAACGGTCCGAAAGGGGCCAAGTCGCGTCCCTGTTCCCCATCATAAAGACTCTCAACCCTTTCACCCAGCGTCCGGCGTAGTGTCGCAATCCGCTTGTCGCGTGCGCCGTCCAGAATTGCATAAAGGCACGCCCGAGCAGATTCGCCATCTGCGAGCGCTGCACGCTCCAGGAGTGCCGCAGTGACTTCAGACGGTCTCACTCTAATCAGCCTTCGTCACAAACGCCGCACCTACACTCGCCGCGTTTAGCATACACGCCGCTTGTGGCGGATCCCCGATGATGACCGTGGGGCAGCCCTCGATTATTTTACCGCCATCTGTAGGGTCGCCGCGTCGGGCGGCAGGTGAATCCCCGATGATGACAGTGGCGGCTCCTTCCTTGATCGGGTCTTCTGCGCACCAGCACTTGCACTTGTCGCCTGCCCGCGCAGCCGGTCGGTCACCTATCAGTACGGATGGGCAGCAGTCGGGCAAGATTGGACCTCCGCCGTGCATCCAACAGGAGTGCTGATCGCCTAATCTTGCTGCTTCAGGCATTGCGGTTGCACCTTCTCCCACTACTCAGAGCAATTGATCTTTACCTGTGGAAGCCCCTGGATCACGATGTTGCCGGAATCGGAATTTACCTTGATGCCAGATGCGGCGTGGACATCTATCGTCCCCCGTGACTCAAGCTTGATGTTCTTGTCCGCGTCGAGCGTGATCGTGTCTCCCTCGATCGTGACAGTCGCCTCGCCAGTTGTCATGACGATCTTTCTGTGCGTCATCGTCACTTTCGTCGGGCCCGGTGCCGGCGCTCCTTCGCCTGGCTTTGCGATCGTCAAGGAATGTTCTACACCCACCAAATGCGAATCATTCTTCCAAACCGTCTTGGTGCGGCTATTCTGGATCGTCGAGGTCTCGTTGTTCTTGACGAGCTTCGTCATATCCTTCTGCGCCTGGATATTGAATAGCTCCCTCCCCGCCGCATCCTCGAACATGATTTCGTTATACCCACCACCGCCGCCCGTGGAATTGCTCCTCCACCCACTCTGCGTCTTGTTCTCGGGCAGCTTGTACGGCGTCTTTTGCAAATTCGTATACACCCGCCCCACGATCACCGGCCGATCCGGATCTCCCCCCAAGAAGTCCACGAGCACTTCCTGCCCGATCCGCGGCAGATTCGACCCCCCATACCCCGCCCCACCCCACGGCTGACTCACGTGGATCCAGCAAGAGCTATTGTCATCCATCTTACTCTCGCGATCCCAATGGAAATGCACTCTCACCCGGCCAAACTCATCCGTATGGATTTCCTCTCCCGGAGGCCCCACCACGGTCGCGCTCTCCACCCCGTTCACCCTCGGCCTAGGCGTCACGAGCTCCGGCCGGAACGGCACCTCCGTCCCCCGCACCTCGCAATGCTGCGACCATTCTCCCCGATCCGTCCCGCTGAGGGACGACTCCACCACCAGAAAGCTCTTCCCATCCCCGAGCGCCGAATGCGAATGCCCGCTCATCCCCATCACCACGCCTGGCGCCAGGTCGTACGCGTTCGTCTCGAACGTCGCCACCCGCGCACCCCCGCGCTTCGCATCCAGCCGCTTCTGCGCGAGCACCGCGGCTTCCTTCTCGTCCGTCCGCGCCTTGCCCTTGTCATCCGCGCTCGGCGTCGCATCCCCCGAGTCCGTTCCAAACAGGAACGCCCCCGGCACATACTGGAACCGCTCTAGCTTCTCCTCGACCTTCAGCCCCTTCGACGCGCTCGACATCAGCTTGTAAGTCGGCGGCTTCCGGTAATCGTGGTCCCGCACCGTATACTTGCCCGGACGCACCCGCTGACCCATCCGCACGGAGGTCGCGAACTCCAGGTCGATGCTCTTCACCATGCTCGTGTCATCCACGAACGTGACCGGCGTCCCTCGCTTCGCGTTCGACTGCGGCGCATCCGATAAAACGAGCTTCGTCTCCTCGCCCGCCTGCTCGAAATAGAACGTGATCCCCGCGTCCTCGAGCATCCGGCTCATGAACGTGAAATCGCTCTCCGAATACTGCACGCGGTACTTCCGCTTCTTGTACGCCCCCTTGTCGACCCGCAGCGTCGGCTCGATCTCCCACTCCTTCAGCAGCTTGAGCACGATATCCAGCTCCGACATCTGCTGGAACATCCGGTAATTCTTCCGCTGCGTCAGGAGCCACAACGTGGGCACGATCGAGAACTGATACGTCGAGAGCCCCGACGGCTCGACGCGCACCTGCTCGAAATGGTTGCAGATGCCCGACCAGAACCGATCGTGCTTCCCGGCCGCCATCGAGAACTTCGCGGCCTGGCCGACCACGTCGTCGAACTCGATGCTCGGGTTCTCCGATACCCCGACCAGATTGACCTGGAACAAACACGAAAGCCGCTCGTGAATCGAAAACTGCCGAGCCTCTACCTTGTCACCCGAGCCAATCTCGACCTCAAGGTTTTTTCCGCCAAGACGCTGCGTGACGCTGCCAAGCCCGGAAGCAGCGTTCCCAGCCACCCCCTTCATCATCTTCCCAGGATCGAACGATGTGACCGCAATCTCCTCGAAGACCGGCAGCTCCCCCGCCACGATCCCTGGCGTCCCTCCCCCGATGAGCCCCCCGAGCGTCGCGTTGATCGCTCCCCCAGCAAACCCACCCGTCACCGCCCCCGCGAGCTTCCCGACCGCCCCTCCCGCGAGATTCTCGACCGCCCCGGTCGCCTGCTGGACAGCGTTCGAAACGGCCCCCGTCACCATCCCGCTCGCCATCGCCCCGAGATCAGGCACGCCGCCACCGGCGACGATCCCCACCGCCCCCGCAGCCGCGCCTCCGATGGTCCCGCCCGCAATACCGGTCGCCACCGCCCCGAGATCGGGCACTCCACCGCCGGTCACCGCGCCGGCAATCCCACCACCGACCCCGCCGAGCGTTCCGCCCGCGATGCCTGTCACCGCCGCGCCGAGATCGAGGGAGCCTCCCTTGGTCGCAGCCCCGAGCAACGTGCCCGCGCCCGCCGCCTTTCCGCCCACGTCGACGACAGCCTTGAGATCGGGCGCTTTCACCTCGCCCGCGGCCTCGCCGATCCCCACGCCATCGATCTCGCCGGAGAGTTCTACCGATCCATCACCCGGCGGCTTGACAAACGTCATCGGTCGATCCTCCTCGTGACCTGCAAAACTTCCCGAACGATCCCAGACGCCGCTTGCGAACGGAGAACCGTGAGTGCTGCTTCAACGGACCGCCGCGTTGAACCCAGACTAAGCTGTTCCCAGAAAGGGCGGCACATCGTACCTTCCCAGGGGCGACGTGTGAAGCCGTTTGTCTGTGCGAGCACATTACTGAGGAAAACGCGCGCATGCCGTGTTCGCGCAGCCACTGCCGGGAACCACAGGGAGGCATCGGCCGAGCCCCTAACTCCAAGCTGTCCAGGTTGACGTCCTTGCGGCCGGGGCTTGCACGCACAAGAAGGCGTCACCTGTCAAGAGGGGAACGTGCCCCACCCTGCCTCGAAGCCCACCTGCGGGAACAACGCCGCAAACGGCTGCGGCGCAGCCGTCTGCCGAGGGAAGATGGCGACGCCGGGGTCGGGGCCTTGGGAGAGTGGCGGCGTCGGTCCTTCCCAAAGCCGTGCCCTTGTCCCCCATGCAGGAGGTCGCGCAGGTGCCCCGAGGTCGGATCCTTGGCCGATAACATCCGCGCCACCGCGGCGGACGCCACCGCGGCGGAGAGCCCAGTCGAAGCTCTTCCGCATGTCCGCGGGCGTCGTGGTCACGTAGATGCTCAGCGCGGGAGGGAGCGTGAACACACCCAACCTCACGCCGGACGAGATCGAGAAGTTGCATTTGATTCGGTCGCTTTAGCGGCAGCTCACGGCGGGGAACGTCCACGGGGCAGAGGCACATGCACTGCCGTGCGTGGCGAGCGCGGCGAAGGACTGCGCGTCTGCATCGGGGTCGGGATGGTGACCGGAAGGGCCGCGGGCGTCAGCGCGGCGGAGACACGGCCCGAGGTCGGCATGGTGCCCAGAATCAGCACGGGAACCGAAGGGGCCGCGGGCATTGCATGCTTCCACCGCGGAACAGCGAGAGCAGCGGCCGGAACCGTCGGGACCGGCTCACATGGTACGGGCGCAGAAGCAGCGGGATGTGGCGGAACCGGCGGCACGGGCTCCCGCACGATGCCCGACCTGGCCGCGGTGCTCCGCCACGGCCGCGCCGCCAAGGGCAGCCGTCGCGTGACCAGCGGACGCGGGGCCACGGGGCGCAGTTCCGCGACGGGGACCCCTGTGGCAGGCAGCTCCGCCGTCGCGGGGGGCTGTGCGGGGCGCAGCTCCGCGACGGGGAGGCCCGTGGCAGGCAGCTCCGCCGTCGCGGGAGGCTGTGCGGATTGCGGCTGGGCTTCCGTCGTAGGAGCCGACGCCGTGGGCGCCTGGGATTGAGCCAGCGCGCCCGCGATGGCCGCCAACACGAGTTCGGCAGGCACGTACGATGCTGCCGATAGGCGAACTTCCCGGCATCGCCCTTGGCACGACCGCATGCGACGATGGCCCCGGCCACAGCGCGAACAGTCGGATCCGAGAGCGCCCACTGGCACCGATCGATTGGGCCGCCCAACGCGTGGCTCATGTCCTGCCAATCCGCGTCCGTGAGCCCTCGCGCCGCGTTCGTCAATGCCAAGACCGTGTAGAGCACGATTTCCCGAACGAGCGCCGTCGGTGGGGCGGTTTGACACTTGGCCAGCACGTTGCCGACCACCTGCATCAAGATTGCGGCAGGCATCTCGGATGCTCGTGAGGAAGGCGTGCTTTGCCGCGTCGCCGCTGCCCTTCGCCCGGCCGTACGCGACGACGACGCGAGCGACGGCGCGCACGTTCGAATCCGAGAGAGCGCGCTGGCACGTCGCGAACTTCTCACCGAACGCGCGGTGGATGTCCTGCCATGCTGCGTCCGTGATCCCCAGATCGGCGTTCGTCACTGCGAAGAGCGTGTAGAAGACGAGTTCCACGTGAAGGGGGATCGAACGCGTCGGCGTGGGAGACGCGGGGGGCGCAGAAGGCGCAGGCGCGGCCGCGGCCGGCGCGGCCGGCGTGGCGGCGGATGCCGCCTCACGCGGGAAACGAAGCATTCCGAGCAGGGTGTCGGCGAGCATCTGGAGGCGTTCGTCCTCCTCGTAAACACCGCGGACACCGGCGATCCATACCGGATCATCCGGGGTGGACGACGCTCTCGGCACGCGCTTCTCGCAGGCTGCAAGGAACGCGCTCGCGAGCAACTGGACGCGCTGGTCGCCGAGCGTCGCTTGCGCGGCCTGACGCCATCCAGCGTCCGCGAGACTGCGCTGCACGGGCCCGCTCATCGAGGCGGGCGCGCCACTCGGCAAACTGTAGAGACCTGCCGCGAACGCGCCCAACGCCACGCCGAGCGACACGAGATCCGACGACGACTCGCAGACGCCGATGAGGACCACCGCAGTGCAGACGTCGGAAGGCGAGGTCTCCGTTCGCAATGGCAAACCGGAGCGCGCCTTCGTGTCTCTCGGGGATTGGATCCCGCCCAAGTCCATAGAGAAGCTCCAACCGAGCACTATGCACATCCGCCGCCCTGCAAGCCACAAAAATCAGCGTCGGCGCGAGGCACGTACGACGGTGTCCGCTACGTCTATGGTGGAATGGTCCAAGCCTCTGCGGCGTGTTGTTCGAGGAAAACCCACAAAGTCCGAGAAACGTATCCGAATTTCGGGATCAACACCCCTGTTTCGCCGTGTCGACGAGTGAAAGAGCCGAGCGACACAATGGGTTTTTGACCAATTTCGCGTCGAGAGGGGGCGCGCGGGCACCTCCCGCGTGCCGCTGCTCGTGCGCGAGTTCACGCTTCCGGACAGGGCAAGCGTCGTGCCCTCCGCAGACAAACCGCGAAATCGCCGCGTTTGGTCCATGGACGTCGATCCCGCCCCCTTGTTTCACAGGCCCGGGATCCGAGCAGGGTCCACTGATCGATCCACTTTTTGCTCGCCGGAGCCATGCCTCGGGCGGCGGAAATGTTTCACGGTCGCCGGGACGGTATTCGATTTCACGTTCTGTACAAGCGCAAGGACCGTGCCCTCCGCAGACAAACCGCGAAATCGCCGTGTTGAGCCATGGAAGTCGATCCTGCCCCCTTGTTTCACAGACTCGGGGTCCATGAAGGGCCCAGAAATCGATCCACTATTTGCTCGGCGAAGCCATGGCTACACGCCTCAAAAATGTTTCACGAGGTGGGATATACGCGTACCCTATCAAATCAGCCGGATTTCGAGCACTCGCTTCGCATCGGGGAGCGGGCGGAGCGCCCCCCAGGATCCATGGAAAGCCATGGATTTCCCATGGGCAGAGCCATCGGGTTCCAGTGGCTCCCGGGCATGGCTCCGAGACTTGCCCGAGAAGGGCCGAGAACGGGCCGAGAACGAGCCGAGAACCCGGGCCGAGAGACGCCCCCGGAGAGGCGACCGACGGCAACGCGTAATATGTATGGTCAGACTATACGTATGGTCGGGCTATACGTATGGTCGGGCTATATATATAGAACTCGACGGCGACCTCCATTTTCCCTTGTCCCGCATCCCCCACGGGCGGGAGAATCGGATCCACGCAACGGCGCCCCTTCGTGCGCCATGGGAGGGCGGACATGTCCATCGGTGAATCCCGCAGCCCGGACAGCAACATCACGGCGACCTTGTCGATCCCGCGGGGCGTCCTCCAGGTCGTCGCGCCCCCGCCCGAGACCCTTTCGCAATGCAACGTCGAGGCGGTGACGGGCATCCCGCGGCGCGTCTTCCTGGAAGCCATCCGCGCGCCGGACTTCCCGGTCCCCGTCGCGCGGCTCGGGAAGCTTCGGATCGTCAATCGTGCCGCGTTCGTCGCGTGGCTCGAAGACAATGCCCGAAAGCAGATCGCCGCCCCGTCCTCCCCATCGGCCGCGACTGACGCCGCGTCCACCGGCGACACCGCGCCCGCGGAGCACGCCGACGACATTCTCGACGCCATTGGCCTGCAACCGCGGCCGGTCACTCCGAGCCGCGCCCGTGCGACGAGCCGCCGTGCTCGGCGCCTCTGACAACCGTCCGGCCCCCGCGGGGTCTCACGGTCGCCTTCGCCTTCTCGCCTCTATGGCCCGTAGACGGGCCATACCCCCCTCCCGCGCCATCCGTTGCTTGACACGCGCCGCGATGCCGTCATGGCCCCGGGGGGCACGACGGGAGAGTCTCTCGCGCGCCTACCGTGGCTCCGCGAAAGGAGCCGAAACCCGCAGGGCACGGCCGCTCGGCTGTTCCCTGCATCGTCATTGATTGGAGTTTGGAACATGCCCAGGGTAGCAACAGGCAACGTTTACGAGCGGCGCGGCAAGTGGTTCGCGCGGCTCACGATCGGAGCGAAGAAGCGGCAAAGCTTCATGCTCGATACCTGCAAGGACGAGGCAAGCGCCATGGCTCGCCTCGACATCTTGGCGGAGCTGGCCGTGAAGCTCCGCAAGTGCGGGCGCGACGACATCGCGCCGGACATCATCAAGCGCGCCGCGGTGCGTGACGGGAAAGCGCTGGACGAGGTACGCAAGGCCGTGGACATGATCGCGTCAGGGCAGGTGGTACAGAAGAACCGCACGCCGACGATCGAGGAAATCGGCAAGCGGTGGACGAGCGGCGAGCTGGCGGATCTCCATCCCGACCGAGTCAAGCGACGACGAAGTGCAAGAACCAACAGGTACGTGCTGGACAGGTACGTCTATCCAATGGTCGGGGACGTGGCGATCGACAAGTTCACGCTCGACCACGCGGAAGCCGTGATGCGGAGCCTGCCCGCGAGTCTCGCGCCGAACTCGCGGCGCTCCGTCGCGCAACTCGTGTATCGGATCTGCTCGCTGGCGGTCCTTCCCCTGCGCCATATCGCCGTGCATCCGCTCCCGCGGGGATTCGTGCCGCGGTACCAAGCGGGGAAAGCAAAGGGGTGGCTTTACCCCGACGAGGACGCGACGTTGCTGGGCTGCACGCAGGTCCCGCTGGAATGGCGGTTGTTTTACGGCTTCCTTCATCGGGAAGGAATGCGACGCACGGAAGCCCTCCACACGAGGTGGTCTGACATCGACCTGGACCTCGGAGTGATCGTGCTCGACGTGAACAAGACGGACGAGCCCCGCGCGTGGGCATTGTCGCCTGGGGTCGTCGCCGCGTTGCGCGCCTGGAGAGATCACTGCGCGGCGAGAGGCGTGCGCGTGTCAGGGGACGCGCCTGTCTTCGTGTACGACGAAGGAAGCCAGAAGGGACAGCGGCTTGCCATGAGCGACACTGCCGGCCGGTTCCGCGGACATCTGGAGCTGGCAGGCGTTCGCCGGCCGGAGCTGTTCGCGCGGACGGAGACGAGGATGCGGATCCGGCTGCACGATACACGGGCCACGTTCGTCACGCTGGCACTCGCGAACGGACGGACGGAGGCGTGGGTGCAGGACCGAACGGGGCACAAGTCAAGCGACATGATCAACCGCTACCGGCGTGCCGCCCGCACGGCGGCCGAGCTCGGGCTCAAGGAGTGCCGCCCGCTCCATGAGGCGATCCCCGAGCTGGCCCCCCGGATGGGCACCGAGCAGGCCCGCACGAAGGAAAGGGCGGCGGAAAGGGCACCACGCTCGCTGCGGGGGACCCCTCTGTCTGTCGAGATCCAGCCAAGATCCGCGGGGTTGGCGACCCCGGGTCAGGATGATCAGAACTGTTCCCCGAGGGGATGACGCGCGCGTCGACCTCGGCCTCCCAGATGACGTCGAGCCGCTGCCCCTGGGCGTCGTCGTCGACACAGGCGAGGGAGACGACCGAGGCCGCCCCCGGCGACGAACGGACGTTTTCCACGAGGAACGTGCGTTGCCGCACGCGGACGAGGGTCCCGGCGCTGAGCTGCGGGGCTTCGGTGGACACGGCCCGGCAGCATCGCGGAGACGCGGATGCTCTGCAAGGGGGTGCGTGGGGGGCTCGGGACCGATCGAGCTTCATCAACCGCCCACCCCTGCACCTGCCGTGTGCCGCGACAGCCACGCCACCCGCGCCCCGCACCCCTTCACGCCTCGCAGCGGCTCCTCGGGCCTCGGCAGGTTGTGCCAGTGGGCACCAAAGACCAGCGCATCCGCGTAGACCTGACCTGCGAGGACAACGAGCAGAGGGGGGACGGCAAACCCACCGATCACCTCGGCCACCGTCCGCACGCCCCATCCTTCGCGGTACCGCTTTCCGAAGGAACGAAGGTTCCGGTCGTACGGATCAAGCCATGTGTCGAGCTCGACCGCGCCGTAAAGCGCGGACACGACCCGCACGGCGTCGCACTTGGCTTCGGCGTACGTGACGGCCGCGCGGAACAAGGCTGACGTGTAGAACTCACGCGCGGGCGCTCCGCGGCCGAGCTTTCGCGCCGAGCATCCCACGAGCGCGACCCGTTGCGCTCCGGGCTTTGCTTGCGTGAACATCCGCGCCCTCACTCGTCGGACCAGGCGCATTCGTCTTCCTCGATGACACGCCGTAGCCGTTTCCGAGCGGCTCGCACCCGCGCGTACGCCCGCTCTGCCGCCATTCCACCATCGAGCGCGATTTCGGCAAGCGTCTCGCCATACAAATCGTAACGAAGCACGATCTGCCGCTCCACGTCGCCCAGCGCATCGAGCCCGCGACGCACGGTCTCACGGAGCTCCGGATCGGCTGCCGTGGAGAGCCTGTCGAGCCCTGCCTCCGCATCGAGTACCTCTCGGCGGCGCCGCCGGTAGTTGACGACGACGCTCCAAGCAACCTTTACGAGCCACGCCCTCGCATCGTCACGGAGCTCCTCGGCATGACGTATCGCAATGACGAAAACCTCTTGGTGCAGGTCTTCGAGCGTTTGGCCACGGAACCTGTATTTCGCCTGAGGGCACATCAAGCGCACCTGAGCGTGCGGCGGCTTGGAGCGCCACGACCTCGTCGAGCGCGATCTGCCACTTCGGTCGGAACACTACGTCCTCTGGCACCTTCGCGCGGCGCCGTCGCGCAGGATCGTGCGCCCACTCTTTCGTGAGGTAAAGCCGGAGCGCCACGGGGACGGGCACCTCGTCACGCGCGAGCGTGACGGAGACGAGCGCCTGGCAATTGGCGTTCTTGCCGAGCTGCCCGCAATATTGATGCGCGACGCCGACCGAGTGGGTCCCCTTCTTCGGGATCGCCGTGTCGTCGATGACGAGATGCGCATCCTTGCCGCCTACGAGCGCTCCGGCCTTCTCGAGAAGCACGCGCTCGTGCCCGGCCGTGTCCCAGCGGGAGGTCGAGAGGAAGTGGTGAAGCTGCTGCGTCTCGCCCGGGCAAACCCGCGCAGCCATCGGTTCGATGCTCTTGCGGTCGCCAGGTCCGAGGAGCCCACGCATGTAGATCGGAGCCCACTTCTGCTGAGACGGGTAACCAAACTCGTGCAGAAACGGCAGAAGCCAGGAGTCGAACTCGCGCTCCCAGCGCTCCTCGGCCAGTTCGTCAGGGTGGAACGACGGTTTGACGGCGGTCACGCGGGCAAACCAGCGCAAAGGGAACCGATGGGCCAAATTTTTCGACACGAAGGGTCGCGACGCCCCGGAGATCAAGCCCGTCGCAGGTCAGATCGCGGGCAGGATGGCTGGAGATGGCAGAGTAGTGGTAGTAGCCCGCGACGCGAACGCTACCATGAGGCCAGCGACGAGCCCGGGAGCGGCGGTGCGGTGGAGGCGAAGAGGCACGAGCGTTCGTCGCCCACGACCGGCGCGGCTTGGGAACGCCACGCTTGCCGGCTCGTCGAGGGCGGCGCCAGCCCCACGACATCACGGTTCGAGGTCGCCGCGAAGCCCGTAACGCTTCATCGCCATCTGTACGAACTTCCGTCCGACGCCGGCGAGCTCCGCTGCGCGAGATACGTTGCCATCCGTCTTCTGGAGCATCAGCCTCAGGTAATGCTTTTCGTATGCCTGGGCCACGCGGTCGCGGCCGTGAAGCAGGGGTTCGTCCAGTCGAATGCCGAGAGATTGTAAATCTGGCTCCCCCCCTTCGTTGTTCTTCGCCCCTTCCCCGGCCCCGAACGCGAGGGCGCGCGCCACCGCGTTGCGAAGCTCTCGCACGTTTCCGTTCCACGTCAAACCCGAAAAACTGTCGATGACCTCTTGCGAGAGTGGACGTGTGGACCGCATGCGTGTCGACAGCTCCTTCTCGAAATGGCGCACGAGCATGGAGATGTCCTCGGAGCGCTCCGAGAGCGGCGGAAGACGTACCGGAACCACGGCGAGCCGATAATACAGATCCTCGCGGAACACACCGAGGTCGACGGCGCGGGACAGCGGCCGGTTCGTCGCGGCGACGACGCGCACGTCGAACCGCTTGGGTCGATTCGTTCCCACGCGACGCACCTCCATGCTCTCGAGCGCTCGCAAGAGCTTTGGTTGAAGGCCATGCGGGAGCTCCCCGATCTCGTCCAGGAAGACCGTCCCTCCGTCGGCCTCCTCGAAGATTCCAGGCCTATCCATCGTTGCACCGGTGAACGAGCCCTTGACGTGCCCGAAGAGCTCGCTCTCTGCGAGCTCCGGGGAGATGGTCGAGCAGTCGAGTACGATGAAAGGCCCCTTGGACCGCGGGCTCGCCTCATGAATCGCCCGCGCGGCCACCTCCTTCCCCGTCCCCGTTTCTCCCTCGATCAGCACCGTGGCGTCGGTGGCCGCCGCGCGCTCGAGCACGGCAAACACGGCCCGCATCGCGGTGCTCCTTCCGAGCATGTGCCCGAAGCGTTCACCAGGGAAGAGAGGCAGCTCGATGAACGTGTTCACCATCAAAAGGCGAAATTCGGTCTTGCCAATCGTGATACGGGAATCTGGGCGTGCATAACCATCCCGCACCTGTACGCCGTCGACGGTGGTCCCGTTGAGGCTGCCGGCGTCCAGGATCCTGATCTTGTTGCGCTCGATCCGCAAGGTCAGGTGGTGCCGGCTCACGGTTGGGTCCTTGACCTTGAAATCACAGTCGGCGCCGCTGCCTATCCGGACCCCAGGGCCCGGGAGCTCGAGGGTCTCCCCTGCCTGGGGCCCCTGTATCACCTCGACGCGAATCTTGTTGGTTCGTAGGGTCAAACCGTTCGGCGACGGCACCATCGTGTTCGTCGAGTCGTCGTCATCTCGATTCATCGATCCTCCTGGTCAGGCTACCCGTCGTTCAGGAGCTTCGTGAGCCCCGCGCGGGACTGCACGCCGAGCAAGCGGTAGATGTGCTCGACGTGCGTACGGAACGTATTCGGGCTGATGTGTAGCTGGTGGGCGAGCTCCTTGTAAGAAAAACTGGAGCGAGCCAGCAAGAGCGCAATCTCACGCTTGCGCGAGGGGAGCACTTCCAGAATCGAGGAGCTCTCGGCGTGGCGCGGGTGCAGGTCGCGCGGCAAGGACCATTCCCGCATCGACAGGAGGTGTACATCCTCGTGAAGCGCATGCGTTTCCTTGGCGAGCACGTGCACGTGCACCTCGAGCGCGGCGACACCGTCGGGGTGTCTCAGCGACCAGGCGCTGCCCCCGGCCGTCAACCGCTGCGCGGAGGCCGCGAAATCGAGCAGAGCGCGGCGGTTCCCCGGGGGCCCGCCGGCGTGGTATCGGGCGATCAGGTCGAGCGCCCTCTGGTTCACTTCCAGGACCGCGCCGCTCTGTCGGGAGACGCAGATGTACCCGAGCCCCTGCTCCTCCACGATCTGCGACAAGATCGACCGCGACGCCACCAGGGGCAGGCTGACTCGGTGGACAGCGTCTCGCACGTCGGCGGTCAATGCTTCCATGAGCGCAGGCGCGGTGCTCGGGAACCGCGTGCCTCTCTCCGTGAGCAGCGCCAGCATGACGTGCTCTGTGCCGCGGCCGGGAACCAAGCGTTGATGCACCTTGTAGCCAGCTCCCTCCCCCAGCCCGAAACCGTCGAGGGCCTGGAGCACTTCCAGGCCCTCACGCAGAGGCCCTGCTATCGCATCCGCGTCGCGCCAGAAGCCGCCGGGGCTCGCTTCGAGGACGAGGCGGAGCGCGGGCTCGAGGTGCTCGGAGCGCGTGCTCATCCACCCTTCGAGGAGCTCTGTGGGCAAACGCATCGCGTGACTGATGAGGAGCTGCGGTGCGTCCCTGCGCACCACGGAGAGCAGACCCGCCACGGCAGGGACGCACGGCGCGAGGGCGTCGAGGATCACCGTGGGATCGTCCCCCGCGGCGACCCTGGACAACATCCGCGCAGCACGACGCAAAGCCTTTTGCTGACGACCGTCGAAACCCACGAGTGATGCGAGCTCCTTGTCACGCCAATCTACCCGGTTCCCGTGAGGGGAAGCAAGGTATCCACGGGTGACCCGGACGCGCCCCACGCAGAGAGCGGACTGGCTGGAGGATCGAGTCGGGGTCGTGCCCGGCTCACCTCGCCGATGAGCGCGAGCATCTTCTCCGATGACAGGGTCGCGTAGTGCGCGTACTGGTACACGCCTCGACCAACGAGCACGGCCCTCGTGAGCTTTTCCGCCATCGAGGGCCATTGATGCGCGAGTCTCGCCATTGCGTGTCCCAGATGCTCCTCGAGCCACGCGAGGTACATCTCCCCGAGCGCATGTGCACGTTTCCGGGCCGCACCGCACTTCGAGGCAGAAACGCCCTTGGGGATCAGAATCGACAGGCAACTCTCCTTGCCGGCATCTCGATCGCCCCCGTTCGTGCTCAGGCTGGCGAGGTCGTTCGCCAACCTGAAGGTATGGTCGGCGAGCTGCCCGACCTCGATCAAGGCTCGCAGACGCTTCTCGTAGACGTGCTCTGCAGGCGTCGTGAGCCCGCAGAAGAGAAACAATACTTCCACGGCGATGGTCGGCGCCGTATCCACGACGTGCAGCAGCAATCGAAGCTCGCGCCGTAGCTCGGCGAAGCGCTCTGGGTCGTTCGCGTCCTCGTGCGCGAGGAGCCGGATTCGTTCGCCGATGGGGCCAGGCGCCCTGGATGCATAGTTCGCTTCGATGTGTCCGATCGCCTCCCGCCGTGGAGGTCCGCCGAGCCCGAGCCGGCGCACGAGTGGATTGTCGACGACGTCCGGCGCGCGTTCGAGCGCGTTGGACCGATAATGACGTACGAGCGCGTCACGGCAGGCGTCCGAGAGCGCACCGCTGGCGTTCGCGTGGCGCGAGAAGAGGCTCTCCCATTGCTTGCCGATGGCGTCGACGATCTGCATGCCCCGCCCGACGGGGCGAGAGGCAGGTCTCTCTCCGCGGGCGATCGCCTCCAGGTGATGCGCCGCAGATTGCAGCCGCGCGCGCCATGCGTCCAGCGTCTCGCCTGGCAGGACCCGGTCGAAGACACCATTGTCGCCCGTCGAGATCGCGAGCATGCAACGAATGGCGAGCTCGGCAGAACGCTCCCAGCCATCCCCCGTCGGGTTCGACTCGTCCGGCACGCGGAGCATCATGTAAGCACCCGTGTACGCATAATTGCGATCTGCCTGCTGCAAGGATCGATCGGGAAGCAGCAGCCCCTCCGATAGGGCCTCGCCGAGCACCCGCGCCGACATGGCCTGGACGAGAAGGTCGCGCTCGGCGTCCGCGTCGGCGACCTCGGGCAAGCGCTCTCGCACGATCTGCTCGATCGTGCGCTCGGGCGTCGCTGCCGTCACCTCGATGAGGTCCAGGAGCTCGGCGGGCCAGGGCGGCTCGACCGAGGTCGATGGCCCTCGACTTCTGTCCGCGCCCTGCAAGAGGACGTGCGCGACAGAGAAACGAACCGCGCGTCGCAGCGCATGAAGAATGCCATCCACCGTGGGAGCGCATGGATGGACCGGCGCCGCTGCCGTGGCAGGCGCGGCCAGGAGGACGTTTTGTGCACCCTGGCCCGGGGCGATGACCGCGTCGTAGTCCTCGGCAGTGCAATCAGACCAGCGGGCCGCGGGGACGATTCGAATTGCGTACCAGGCGTCGTCGACGAACACGTGCTCTTGACCACGCATCCCGCGCGAATCCAGGCAGTTCACCAGCAAGGCGGGCTTTTTCGTCGGATCGGCGTGGTGGGATGCCCGTCTCGCGTCGATTTCCTCTGCCGAGGCGCAGACAGGAATGGTGAGCCGCAGTGGCGCAGGGATACGAGAACGGGGCAGCGCCTGAACGAGCTCGAGCACGAGCTCCAGATCATATCCGGGTGCGAAATGGGACGGCGCGTCCCGCAGACCTCGATCGATGAGATCTCCGATCTCCTCGGGACGAGCATCGGGCCACAAGGTCGTCGTCGCGACGCACGGCACGAAAGGAGGGAGGCAGAAGCCGGGACGCACGACGTCCGGCTCCTCGGCGCCGGTCCGGAGGACGAGATCGACGTCCCGCTCCCAGGCGAGCTCGTCCGGGTAGTCGATCCAGAATTGAAGGTCCATCCGCGGCTCCGGGAGAGACGTGGTGGCCTCGCAAGCGGCCTCGACGCAGGCGACGAGTCTGGCCTGGGAGCCGCCCGACGCGCGCATTCGTGCGAGGTTTCCGTGCACGCTGCAACGAATACCCCGCCGAACGAGCGCTCGGCGCTCCCGGATCTCCGAGCGTAACCACTCGAATTGCCTGGCGACGACGTCGAAGAACGCCTCCGGCCTCTTGTCGACATTATGGCGTGAAGCGATGCAGACGAGCAGCGTTCTCACGTCGCCGCGAAGCGCGACGTGCTCGGCGCATGCGACGACATTGGCCGCCCCGACGGCGTAATTGCGACCCGATCCGCCTTTGCGATGGTTTCCGTCCGGGAGCAGGATGATGCGACGCGCCTGTTTCCTCGCGGCCCGCCAGGGCGATTGACATTTAACCTCGAACCAACGCGGAGAGTGCATGGTAGAGCTCCTTCTCGCAGGGTCTCGAGCCGCCGACCCCAATGAAGATCGAGCGGCAGGGATGGCCCCGCGAACAGTGCACCAGCCATGCCCACGGGCTGGGCACGCTTTCCCGGTTTTTCCGGGGGTGGGTGCATCCGGTTGAGCGCAACCGGAGGTCTTTCGGCCGGTCGGGGTGTATCCAAGCGGAGGCGGTCCGTCGCGGGGGTCGGGCCGAGAACAGGTCGGCCGGCTCGAGATCGCCCACGCGTCTGCAGGAGACAAGCGCTCGTCTCGCGCGTCGGCGAGGGCCCCTGGCGCCCGCGGTCCGCGGGTATACGCAATTCATCGGATTCAGGAACGAGCCTGCACGGGTGAGGAGCCGTGGCGCCTCTCACTCATTATCGCTCCTGCCGCGCGTGATAGGGATGGCATGCGTCTGCGAGCACGATGTCCACCGCAAGTCCATACGCAAAATTGCGTATCTGCGCGTCCTTCAGGAACAGGTCGTAAACGACTCGAAAGTTTGGCCAGCGCTTCACATTGCTTGCAAGCTCGTGACGCGAGCATGAACACGGACACCGGCGATGACACCAGCGTGCCCACCATGAGGCTCCCGACGGACGAACTCCGTGGCGTCCAGCCGGTCGACCTTCGTCCTGGCAAGACTTTCGCCGGTCGGTTCGAGCTGAAATCCAAACTGGGCGAGGGGGCCTTCGGGGAGGTCTGGAAGGCGATCAACACGAAGCTTGATCTGAAGGTGGCGCTCAAGATTCCGAGGACGAAGGCGGCGGACGACCTCGAGAGATTCCGCCGGGAAGCGCAGGCGCTCTGTCTGATCGACAGCGAGTATGTCCTCCGGTGCTTCGACTATGGCGACGAGCCGCTTCCCTTCTTGGTGATGGAGCTCCTGACGGGTGAGAGCCTCGCGAAACGGCTCGAGCGCGAGGGGCCCATGCCGATGCCGACGGTGAAGTCGATTTGCAGACAGCTCTGCAAAGGACTGCAGGCGACCCACACGGCGGGCGTCATTCACCGTGATCTGAAGCCGGGGAACATCTACTGCATCGAGGGCAAGGTCAAGATCGTCGATTTCGGGTTGATGAAGCTCGTCGAGCCGATGGTGGATCCCGGCACCGAGATCATCGTCAGCGAGCACAATGAGCTGACCCAAGAGAACATGGCGATGGGCACGGTCAGCTACATGAGCCCGGAGCAATGGAAACATTCCAACCGCGTCGATTTCAGGAGTGATCTCTGGTCCCTCGCGGCTGTGCTCTACCGCCTCCTCTCGGGGAAGTTGCCGTTCACAGGAGCGGCGCACGTCGACGTCGCACGGCTCGTTCTCCTCTCCTCCGATGGACCGCCGCCCATATCCCACCTTCCGGGCGAGGTGAACGCATTTTTTCGTATCGCGTTCCAGAGAGACCCGAACATGCGGTTTCAGTCGGCCACCGAGTTCGGCGCAGCTTTCGACGCTCTCCCGGATGTGGCTCGTGTTTCGCCGCCACCATTGGCGCGGCCCGTCTTCAAGCGGCGTATTTGGGCTGGCGGAGCGACGGCGTCCCTCGTCATCGCGGCAATTTTCATCACCGCCAGCGCGCGCCCGGACGTCATCGCGCCGATGTGCGATCCACGAAATGGCAACTGCGATGGGTCATTGCTCAACGGGTGCGAGGCGGATCTCACGCACGCCGAGAGCTGCGGCGCTTGTGGAGTACGGTGTATCAATGATCACGGTTCGACGAGCTGCGTTGGTGGTTCCTGTGCCCCCCTGTGCGCGGCAGGCTTCGCCGATTGCGACGGGGAACCGTCAAACGGGTGCGAGGCGGATCTCGGGGCTCCCGCGAGCTGCGGAAAATGCGGCAACGCATGCACGAACGAGCACGGTGGCGTCGCGTGCGTTGCTGGCCAATGTGCATCCACGTGCCAGCCAGGTTTCATGGATTGTGATGGAAACCCCGCCAATGGCTGCGAGACGGACGTTGTTTCCAGCGCCGTTCATTGCGGCATCTGCGGACGCGGGTGCAAGGTAGTCGTGGGCGATGACGCGACGTGCCAGGAGGGAATCTGCAAGGCCACCTGTGAACCCGGGCGTCACGATTGCAATGGCGATCCCGCCGATGGGTGCGAGATCGACGCGCAGGCGAAGCCGGAGGCCTTGGAAGGCGGACGCTGCAAGCCGATCGTCCTCGGGACGTACGAGCCTGGCGCGCTCAGTGTCGCCGTGGACGACGACGTGGATGGCATCGTGGCATGGACCGTCCCCAGGCAGGGCAAGGTCTGGCGCATGCGCAAGGGCGGAGGCGTCCCAGCGCCGATGTCCGTGGGCGGCGCACCGACACGCATCGCGTTCGATACCGGCCGCTGGTACTGGACGGACACGTCATCCAAGAGCTTGCTCACGATAGACTCCGTCACGGGTGCGCGAAAATCTCTGGTGCAATGGCTCCATCCCGAGCAGCAGATCACGGGGCTCGCGTCCTCGGAAGGCGGTGCCTTCTTCCTCTTCCAGAACGCGACCACCGGGAAGGGAACGCTTTTCGGTGCCCGGAAAGAGCTCGGGAAGAAGCCGCTTCTCGAGTATGACGGCGCCGTCCCGAACCCTTTCGGCTTTGCCACCGGGCGCCTCGGCGTCTATTTCGTGCGAACGAAAAAGGGCGGCAGCATCTGGGGCTGGTCCTTGAAAGAACGAGGCGAACCCCGGCTCGTCGCCGAAAACCAGCAGGGGCCGTTTGCCGTGGCCGTCGACCCTCGCGAGGAGGTCGTGGTCTGGTCGCATGAAACGCCTTTTTCTGGCGCCATATCGATCGCGCGACGTGACGGCCCGATCGAGGTACTCGTGGAGAACGAGCCAGGGCCACGCTGCATTGCCGTCGACGAGGCGTGGGTGTACTGGACGAACGACGGCGGAATGGTCAAGAAGGCACGCCTCGATGGGAAGCACGAACCCGTGCTGCTCGCATCCGCGCAGCAGCGCCCAATGGGCATCGCGGTCGACGCGACCCGCGTGTACTGGGTGAACGCGGCATCAGGCGAAGTCGTATCGGTTGCCAAGTGAGCAGAATGGGAGGTCTCGGAGACCAATGATTCGAATGAAAATCTTTCAGCGCGCCTCGATGATGGTCACGCTGGTCGCCGGCATCTGCACTGCGGCGAGCGCAGGCGAGGCGAACGAACTCGTCTACGAGATCGAGAACGCCGACACGCTCTACCTTGTGGCAACGAGATATTACGGAGATCCAGCGGCTTTCAAGCTGATCTTCAAGAAGAATGAGACCGTCCTGCGAGAAGCGCACGATAAATATGTGCGTGATGCCAGCAAACGCGGTGAGCGGCCCAAGCCCTTCGGCACCGGGACGATCTGGCCGAAGACCAAGATCGTGCTGCCCCAGGAGCTCTCCACCGCGGCGGGGGTCCTGTACGAGAGGCGGAGCTCGCCGCTTCGGCGTGACATAGCGGAGATGATCGCGCGCAAGAAGCGGGTGGACCTGGTCGACCTGGAGAAGATCGCAAAAGACACGCGCCCCAGCTGGATCAAGGCTCCCCAGCCGACCGCACCGCTCACGGGCTACGCCCAGGTATCTACCGCAAGCAGCGCGGTGTCGAGGGAGACGCCGCCGAAGTGGTACGAGCACCCGGAGAACGAGTTGCATCGCTGTGCCGTGGTGGTGTGCGGCAAGTTCCAGTCGCTTTGTTATTATGAATGCCTCGGGGTCGCGAAGAGGTTCCTCGACGGAGGGGCGTCGTGCAGCCATCTCCCGGCGAGCTTGCCGTACGACCAGCCTGAAGCCGCGTCGCGTGATTGTAGCGCGATGCTGGAGTAGAGTCATGAAGAACGAAACGATGGGCCGGACACTTCGAGGAGGCCTCTTCCTCGCCGTGGTCCTCGGGATGCTGAGGGCGATCCCCGCGCCCGCGGCCGAGCCGGACACGTCGCCTCTTACCTCGGCGAACTCCAAGGCGTCCCGAGCGGCAGCGGCAGAATCCAAGCCAAGCCAGGTCGTGATGGACGGGGACATCGTCCCGGATTGCAACGGCGGGACGACGCGAACTCCCTACTGGCTGACCAGGATTCTATTTCATGGTGCGTTCTGCGTGCACGCGCCGAGGAACGCGCCGCTTCGGATCGATTACGGCACGACCCTCGTGGGATACGAGGATCAGCAGAATGGCAAGCTCAGCGAGCATCAGGCGTACTACTCGCTCTCCCGGATCGATGTTCCGCCTGGTCAACGCCACGTGATCTGGGCGGTATGCGGAGGGGCTGGGCAGTCGCTTCCGAACGGCACTCGAGTCGTTCCGACCGTCCGGATGGACGCTGCGAGAGTGGGCAGGGTCGCCTTGTTGGTTCGCGGTCTTGATGACCTGGAGGTGGACTACAATGCCTCACTCGCCGTTCTCCGGGCAACAGGCGGGCAAGCCATCAAAAACTTCATGGAGCCGCGCCTGGAGAACACCCGGGAGAGCATCGATACCCAGACGGCGCCGCTCCGAGCTGCGTTGCTCCAGGAGAATCATGCGATCCTTCGAGGGGCCGGCTTTCATGTGTCCCCGACTTGGAGCGAGGATCAGTGACAGGGCTCCGCCATGTCGACGGTGGAGGTCTGACACGTCCGGTCGAGGGCCCCTTGCCCCCTGCCCCGCGGTTCCCGGTCCCCCAAACCCGAATCCACTCGCCCCCACGCGAACCCTTGCGCCCATCAAACGGACCGCGTGAAACGATGAGGCGACCGACCACCGAGTTTCAACAAGTAGCCGGACGTATCCGTCCGTTTTGCTGACGCTCTCCACGCGGCGAGAGCGTCATCCCTCCGCAGGCGTTGGTATCGTGGCAGCCTTGAGGTTCCTGGCGCGGGTCTTGGCGGCCTTGAAGCCCGTGGCGGAGCGATAGGCGCGCGTCCTCTCGTATTTCGCGAGGAGGTGCTTGTTGCCCGGGTTCTTCGCGCGGCGCTCGACCGAGACCGCAAAAGAGAGCGCCTGGCGCTGCCGCTTGTCCTCCTCCTGCGCCCGGGTCTCCTCGAGCCGTTCGCAGAGCTTCCGCACGGCAGGCAAGAATGCGTCGACGAGCGCGATGCGGGCGCCGGACTCCTGGAACGCGTCGAAGTCCTCCTGCGTGATGCCGGCCTTGCCGCCGAAGTCAGCCTGATTCGTCATGATCTCGGCGATCACTTCGGCGAAATTCTCGCGCTCGATGAGCATGCCGCGGCGCGCACCGCGGGCGAGGTCGACGAGGAAGCTCTCGAGCGGAGTGCAATCAAAAACGAGCGTATCGAGGGCGAGCGGCTCGAGCGTGTTCGACATGATGAGGCTCCTCCTCCCCGACATCGGGGGGAATGATGGGATTCCATTCGCGCCACAAAGCGATGTGCGCGAGAGGTGCAACGTGTGCCCGACGAATTTTCGTGCAAGGGCGAAATCCTGCTACCGGTCCAGGAACCGATCGGGGTCGGTGGAGGGACCGATGGCCGCCGGTGCGGGACCGATGGGCGCCGGTCGAGGGACCGATGGGCGCCGGTCGAGGGACCGATGGGCGGCGATCGGTCATCGCCATGAGGCGGTCGTGGATCGCCGCGCGGCGGTCGTGGATCGACGGCCGCCGGTGGTGCGACGGATCCGGGGAGATCGAGGGACCGATGCTCGTCGATGAAGGAGCCCTCGGTATCGGTGCAGGAATCGACGCTCGTCGCTGCTCGAGCGCTGCGAGGCGGTGAGGGTATCGGTCGGCGGCGGTCGGCGAGCGGTGGACGGGGGTGCGAGGACCGACGAGGGTCGGTCGTGAGGGAGCGCGGGCCGCGCTGCTTTACGTACCCCGGGGGCTCGTGCTCCTATCAGGTCCTCCCATGTCGCTCGAGAACCTCTCCGTCGAGCTCGCTTCCCAGATCCCCCTGGACGTCCGGACCTTCGTCGTCGAGGACCGCATGTCCGCGCTCTTCACCGTGGATCTGATGGTCCACTCGCCGAACCCCGCGCTCGATTTCGATTCGATCGTCGGGCAGCCCGCGCGCTTCCGGATCCGCTTCGGCGCGGGCGAGCGCGTCTTCTCCGGCGTCGTCGCGCACATCATGCAGACGGGGACCGACGAGGTCGGCCTCAGCACCTACGAGCTCCGGATCGTCCCCCGGCTCTGGCTCGCGACGCAGCGGCGCAATTACCGGATCTTCCAGCAGATGACCGAGCCGGACATTGCGCTCGTGTTGCTCCGCGAGTGGGGCGTCGAGGTCGATCTGCGGCTCGACCGGGCCATCTACAAGAAGCGCAAGTATCGGCTCCAGTACGCCGAGAATGATCATGCGTTCGTGTGCCGCATGCTCGAGGACGCAGGCGTCGCGTCGTTCTTCGTGGCCGCGGGCGACGAGACGCGCCTCGTCCTCTCCGCCAATCCCCACGACGCGGCCCCGCGCAGCGCGCCCCTCGTGCACGTCGAGCGTCCCCTGCCCGGCGCCGCGCCGCTGGAGTTCGTCACGAACGTCCGCATCGGCCAGCGCGTCCGGCCGGGCCGGTACACGATGCGTGATCGCGATTATCGCCTCGCGCCCGACTATCCCCTCGGCGCGAGCGCGTCGCGGGGACGCGGCGTCGAGGAGCGGCTCGAGCGATTTCACTACACCCCGGGCGCGTTCCTCTTCGGGACCGACAAGGGCGAGTCCACGCCCGCCGCGGATGACCGGGGCAAGACGCGATCGGACGAGGCCCTGGGCGAGGCGCTCGCGCAGAAGCGGCTCGACGCCAAGCGGGGCAACGCGAAGTCCTGCACGTTCTCCACGAACGCCCTCGATCTCGCGCCCGGGCTCGTCCTCTCGGTCGAGGGGCACCCGCACCCGATGATGGCCGAGGAGCGCCGCTTGCTCGTCGTGGGGAGCCGGATCCACGGGACGGCCACCGGGGAGTGGAGCCACGAGGTCGAGGCGCGCGCGACCGAGATCCCCTATCGGCCGCCGCTCGTGACACGAAAGCCACGCGTGAACGGCATGGAGACGGCCACGGTGGTCGGCCCGCCAGGCGAGGAGATCCACGTCGACGAGCTCGGCCGGGTTCGCGTGCAGTTCCCCTGGGATCGCGAGGGGCGCATGAACAACGAGAGCTCCTGCTGGGTGCCCGTCAGCCAGCTCTGGGGCGGCGCCGGTTACGGCGGGATCAACCTGCCGCGGGTCGGGCAGGAGGTGCTCGTCGAGTTTCTCGGCGGAGACCCGGATCGACCGATCATCGTCGGTCGTGTCTTCACCAACCTGCAAAAGGTGCCGTACCGCCTGCCCGAGCACCGGACGCGCAGCGCGTGGAAGAGCAACTCCACGGGCCAGACGGGCGGCTACAACGAGATCTTGTTCGAGGATCTGAAGGGGCGGGAGCTCGTCTACGAGCAGGCCGAGCGCGACCGGCGCAGGCTCACGAAACACGACGAGGTGCTCACGGTCGGCAACGATCGGTCGAAGCTCGTCAAGCGCGACGAGACCGAGGTGACCCTGCGCGATCGTACCGAGGTCACGAGGAACAATCGCACGGAGATCACCGAGGCGAACCGGACCACGCACATCGGCCAGCGCCGCACGACGATCGTCGAGAGCAACGACGACGAGCTCATCCACGGCAACGCGCGCTGGACGATCGAGGGCGGCGTCGACGTCGTCGTGGAGGCGGAGCGGCGCGAGCACGTCGGCGCCGAGCACCTCGACGTCGGGGGGAGCGCGGTCGTGCGCATCGGCGGCTCGCACTCCGTGGCGGTGGGCGGCGATCGGCACGAGACGATCGCCGGTGAGCACGTGGTGGAGGTGAAGGAGACGCTCTCCATCAAGGCGAAGAGGCTCGTCCTCGAGGTCGAGGAGGACTTCTGCATCAAGGGCCCGGGCGGCTTCATCCGCGTGCAGCCCGACGGCATCGTGATCAAGGGCTCGCGGGTGAAGATCAACAGCGGCGGCGCGCCGATCTCGGCCTCCGAGGCGAAGCCCGAAGCGCCGCTCGAGCCCGCGCGCGCGGAGGTGGCCCCGCCTCCCTTGCCCACGCTCGACGACGTGAGCCGGACGGGGATCGGTCAATAACGACGAGGAGCGGGCCCGATGCTGATCGTCGCGCGCAAGACGGACATCACGAAATGCCCCGCCCACGCGAAGGGCACGATCGACGAGGGGTACGACGAGGTCCTCGTCTGCTTCGAGCCCGTCGCGCGCAAGGGCGACAAGGTGCTCTGCGAGGACGGCTCGATCGACGAGATCGTCGAGGGCGACGACGAGGTCCTCATCGGCGGCGAGCCCGTCGCGTGCAAGGGGCACAAGACGGCGCACGGCGGCGTGATCCTCACGGGCTGCCCGGCCGTGTGGATCGGACGATCGCTGCGCGGCCTCTGCAAGATCGCCGCTGCCGAGAAGCGGGCGGCGTTCATCAAGTACACGGTCCAGAACAAGCGCGCGCCGTTCATCCTGCCGACCGGCGAGTGAGCCGGCGGAGCTCTCCATGCGCGTCATCGTCCGGATCGAGTGGGGCCCGAAGCGCTGGAGCAAGGCCGTCATCGATCGCGGACAAACGCTCCACGTCGGGCGCAGCGAACGCGCGGGGCTCGTGGTGCCGCACGACGACGCGATGTCGGGGCTGCACTTCGCCCTCTCGTGGGACGGGAGCCGCTGCGAGCTCGCCGATCTCGGGAGCGCGCGCGGGACGATCCTGAACGGCGAGCGGATCTCGTCCGGCGAGGTCACGCACGACGACTGGATCCGGGCCGGAGCGACGACGTTTTCGGTGTACTTCGAGGGGCGCGCGCGGAAGCTCGCGCGCGAGGACGACGGGGATCTCGTGCCGGCGACGCGCAAAGAGGAGATCCTGTCGCTCCTGCGATCGGAGCCTGCGCCGCTCTACGCGGTGCTCGACGCGGCGAGGGACGAGCGGCTCAAGGCGCTGCTCTCGTGTTCGCCCGAGGACGTGACGTCGCTTTATGACGGCGCGGAGGGGGAGGAGCTCGCCGAGGTCGCGCCCTACCTCGTGGCCTTGCCGAAGGACACGTGGCTGCTCGAGCGCCTCGTGAGGGAGGGCTGGGGGCGAGGGCTCGGGATCTACCTGACGAGCCGCCGGCCGTTCGTCGAGGTACGCAGGCAACTGCGCCGGCTGCTGCTCGTGAGCGTGAAGGAGACGTCGGAGCTGCTCTATTTTCGGTTCTACGAGCCGAGGGCGCTCGCCGCCGCGCTGCGGGGCGCGCGAGGCAGGCAGCGGCAGCGGCTCTTCGGCGACGCGGAGGCGTTCGTCGTGGAAGACGAAGGCGACGCGCCGGCCCTCGTGTTCCGGCGCGAGGACGCGTGATCAGGGCGGGCTCGCCGCGCCCCAGCTCCCCGGGGTGAAGGCGACCTCGGGCGTCGTGTAGCCGAGCGCGATGGCGCCGGTCCAGGTCGCGACGGCCGCGACGCTCTCCATGATCTCGACGTTGGTCGGGACCCCCGCGCTCGTCACGAACCCCGACGTGATGATCTGGACGCCGTCCTCGAGGGCGATGGCGACATGGCCGTGGTTGCCATTCTTGCCGGAAGGGCCCCAGAAGACGATCGCCCCGGTGGGCAGCGGCGAGATGAGGGGCAACATCTTCGCGCAACGCTGGAGGGCACGGTAGGCGCCGATCGCGTTGCCGGCATAGCCGCACCGACCCGGGTTGTACATCAAGGGGCAACGAGGCTGAACGCCGGTGATGTTGTAGCAATCGCTCACGAACCGCAGGCATCGATTGGCGTAGTCGCTGCCTTTCAGCTCCCCGTTCATGATGGTGCGCGCGTGGATGAGCGCGGTCCGCGGGCTGCCGTCGCGGCCGTCCCATCGATCGATGAAGGGATGACCCAGGCACAAACCGCTCAGGTAGGCCGTGCGCCCCGAGCCGATCCAGCCCTCCTGTCCGTCGGCGGTGACGACGCGGTAAAAGCTCATGTCCTGCGTCGTATCGAGCACCGTGAGCGGCGTGCCCGCGTCCAGGAACATGATCCAGTTGGTCCCCGCGTCCGAGGGGCCGTACCCGAGCGTCTCGGGCGAGCTGCGCAAGATGGCTCGGCCGGCGTGGTGCGGCGTGACCGTGACCATCCAGGGCCCCTCGGCGCTCTGCGATTGGTCCGGGCAGCACGGATCACATCCGCAGTTCTGCCGGCCCGTCACCCCCTCGATGATCTCGACGAACGATTGCGGCAAGATTGTCATGGCTCGCCCGCTCCCTTCACGGGGACTTCCCCGCGGCACCCAGGCTCACGGCCCTGCCGATCGCGACCCCTCGCAGCGAGAGCGAGGAGGCCTCGGCGCGATCCACCCTCGGACGCACCTCGCAGAGGATCCTCGCCGGAAACGACGCCATCATCGGCAACGTCATCACGATGTCCTCCGGAAAGTAGACCGGCACGGCCTGCGCCGCCGGCCCCGCGGAGACGGCGATCGAGCCCCGCAGGTGGGGACCGCCGAAGACCATCCGCCGCTGATACGCCCGCTGCTCGAGCGCCGCACGCTCCACCTGCGCGAGGATCCCCTCGAGCGGCGTCGCCCGACGGCCCTGGCGCAGCACCTCCCTGATCTGCGCGAAGAGCCCCTCCGCCACCGCTGGCAAGCTCGCAGAGCCACGCGCGCCGAGGAAGGCGTCCGCGGTCGCGAGGGCGGCGCGCAGCCGATCGTCATCCACGGCGAGCGGCGTGACCGCTGCGCAGAGCGCCTCGAGGAGCTTCGCCTCGTCGAACTTGAACGAGAGCTCCCCCGCGCAGAGCGCGATCTTCGCCGTGAACGCGCCGGCCGAGATGCCTTCCTTCAGCACCTCGCCGAGCCGCTCCGGCCCGAGGGCCTCGCCACACGACAAGATCGCCGAGATGTCCCGACGATTCTCCACCGTCGCGGGCGTCGCCGAGAGCTCCGCGTCGTCGAGCTCTGGATCGATGGGCTCGTCCTCCAGCGCGTCGAGGATCTCCTTCCACGCCTTGCGGCGCCGGATACGGGGCATCATCTCGACGGCGAACCAGAGCAGCTCGAACGCCTCGTCGTCGCCGAGCGCTGGAAGCGGTCGCGCTTCGACACGCGGCGGCGCGGGAGGCGGGACGGGCTTCACAGGCGCGGGCACAGGCACGGAAACGGGCGCGGGCGCAGCGGACAGGAACCCCAGCGACAAGCCCTTCGGCGGCGGCTGCGCGTCGAGCCGCGGCGTCGTGTTCGGAGCGGCAGGTGCGCTCTGGGGACGAAAGGGGAGCCCGTCGTACCTCACGACGGGCGCCTGCGTCTCCTCCGCCTCGGCCTGCGCGCTCGGGGACGTGCTCATCGCCGGCCGCAGGCTCGGCGCCCCCCTCGACAACGTGACGATGATCTGACCGGGCTCCTCGGCGTGCTTCAAGGGAACACGACCGCGATACGTCACCGTGCAGATCCCGCGATCCGTATCGATCCACAGGAGATCCGCGCGCAGGTCGAGCGGCTCGAGCTTCTGCCCGGGCCGCTCGATGCGCGCGCTGGGCCTGAGCCCGGGCAGGCGTGTCTCCAGCCGCCCGATCATGGGATTGAGGTGCTCGAGCACGATGCGGGCGCCGTCCTCGATGCCTGCGAGCTGTTGATCGACGGGGGCGACGTTGTGAAACCAGTGTTCGGCGTCGGGCGGCAGGCTGGCGCCGCCGCGCGTGACCGACCCGGAGAGCGGCGTGTGGCTGGTGAGCCGCTCCTGTCGCAGCGGCCATGTCGCGGGGATGGGTCCGAACCCGATCGGCTCGAATCGTTGCCCCGGGGCGAGGGCATCGGCGCCGCGGGGGACGAGGTTCGGCAGCTCGAGCCAGCCTTCGGCGTCCCAGGCATCCTCGCGCAGCCCGACGTGGTTCCACGTCCTCGGCCCGCCGGCGGCGCGCTCGTAGACGAGCGGCATGCGATCGACCGGCTTGCCTTCGTACACAGCGCCGTCGCGCGACATCCTGCGATCGGCGAAGATTTCGACGTGCTTGTCGAGCGCGCCGACGACGAGGCGCGTGGTGAACCTTCGGGCCGGCTCACCCCGCGGCGCGTACGCATGGCCGACGAGGACGACGTCGGCCCACGGCTTGGCCCATGCGAGGTCCGAAGGACAGCGGAGCCCTGCGCCGGCGTCGTTGACGTCTGCCTCCCAGAGAGGCTCCTGCATGGGGCGCAGCGCGGCCTCGCCCGGCTCGAGCGTGAAGGTGGCCTTGCAGACGACGGTCGAGCAAAACGCCCCGGGTCTCGGCTGCCAGAGCACGCTGGCGATGGGCAGCGGGCCCTCATTGAGGATGAACATGGGCCCTGGCTTGAGGTTCATTCGGAGATGCAAAGTTCATAAGGAGGCGTCGTGGATGTCAAGGAGAGGCTGCGCGTCCTCCTCCTCGGGCCCCCGCTTTCGCGCGGACACCTCCGCGCGCGCTACCTTGAAATACGAGAGCGACGCGTGGTACCCTCCCCTCTTCCTTGAACGGCGCGCGTGCTTCGAACAGGGGCTTCCCTACGTCGCCTCTCTGCGTGCGCGGGCGCCTCGAATGGAGGAGCTTATGCGACGAATCTGGATTGCTGCCGGGTTTCTGGGAGCGATGCTGGCGGCCGGCTGCGGCGGTGGGGGCGCGGGGACGGGGAGCGCGGGCAACGGCGGCGCAGGCGCGAGCGGCGGCGGTGGTGCGGGTGGCGCAGGCGGCGGCGGCGCAGGCGGCGGTGGCGCGGCGCCCCTCGCCTACCCGGATTCGGTGTTATGCCCCCCGGAGCCACACGATGACGAGCGCTGCGGCCCGGCCTTCGATCCCGAAAAGGCTCTCGACCCGGCCGAGCTCGACGCCGCGCTGAAAGAGGGCCTCGAGGCATTTCGTTTCCCCGGACAGCGCGGCGCATGCGTCGGGTGCCACGCCCCGGATGGCTACGACCTGGCCAAGGTCGGCTACAGCGACGCGAACATTCGCCGCCGCGCGCTCGCCCACGTGGACGACCAGAAGGCCGAGAGCCTGGTGAAATACGTACACGCGCTGCGGCAGAAGTACGAGATGAAGACCTTGCTGCATCCGGCGCGTTATCGCCCCGAGCAGCCCGGGTTCGAGGCGTTCGAGGCCACGACGCCGGGGCTCGAGGTGACGGACCCCAAGGCCCAGGAAGAGCGCGACGCGCTGTTCATGCAATCGCTCACGGACGAGAAGAAGCTGCTCTGGGCGACCGGCCTCGTCGACTCGCTGGCAAAGGCGAAGCAGGCCTATGACGAGCTCCACGCGATCGATCTCGGCGCGCTGCGCCTGGGGATCCCCTTCGATCACCTGTCGGAGGACGGCTTCTACGGCGCGCCTCACCTCTCGGTCTTCGAATGGTACCCCGACATCCCCACGGCAGCCTCGCCGGGCCAGGAGGACGCCTGGACGGCGCTGCTCGACCAGTACCTCGCGAACCCGACCGACGAGGCCTTGTGGGCCTACTTCGACGCCATCGACACGCACACGCGCTGCGACGCGGATCTGAGCTCCGGGGGGGACCCGAACCATTATGGTCGCGCCTGCGAGTGGATGCGCCTCAAGTACAAGTCGCTCCAGGTCGTCCAGCACATGATGCGGCACGAGACGGTGAAATATCCGGACGTGCTCGTCGATCGGACCGGGACGATGCAGGAGAACCTCGACGTGGTGATCCACCGCTACCCGATCTGGGAAGCCGGCGACGTGTTGCGCGTCGCGCCGCTCCAGCGCCCGCCGGAGACGGCCTGCTTCGCGATGGCTAGCTGGCCCTGCACCCTCTTGCCGCCCGAGATCGACGCGACGATCCACGCGAACCCGACCTACGAGCAGGCGCGCATCAAGCAGAGCGAGGTGTTCCAGCAGAGCTGGTTCGTCATGTCGTGGGCGCGTGATCCTGCGCTCCTGCACGAGAGCCACAATTACGCCACGTTCATCGGCGATTACCTCGAGTCGGTGCTGCTCGCCCGCTACGACGTCCACCACGCCTTCGTGGTCGCCAAGACGGCCGTCGAGAAGTCCGCGGCGACCGCCTGGCGGGACGCCGAAGGTTTCCGCAATGGCACCGGCAAGATCGCCAGCGTGCGTACCCTGAGCTTCAAGCAGCTACGCAACAACCTGAGCCGCCCGCCCGACAACGATCCGCGCCGGGCGACCTACGATCGCATGCTGGCCAATTTCGCGCGTATGTGGATCTACCTGATCGAGGACGACCTGAAGCAGAGCGGCGAGATCTACGATCGAGACGAGGTCCTTTACGGCGTGCGGTACATGCGCACCTGGATCGCGACGCTCGAGGGCCAGGAAGACGCGGCGATCAACGCCGCCGTGCTGAGCATCGAGGCCCTCGCCCCCGCCGCCGTCGAGCTGCGGAGCCAGCAAAACCGCGACGATTACCCGGGCACCGGGCTGCAGCCCACCGGCACCTGGGGCGAATTCGCCCAGCCCTATACGGGCTGAAGCGGCCCATCCGACCATGCCTTGGCGGGGGAGTGGAGCCCCGCCGCGTCCGCCTCGCGTCCCCCAAACACCCGGACCTCTGCGCCGCCGTGACGAGCGACAGGCCCGAGGCCAGGCGCAGCGCGTGTTCGGTCCGTCACGCCATCGGCGCCTGCCCCCGCACGAGCCCGTGCCCGAGGTCCGCGTAGAAATCTCCCTTTCCGAGGAGCTCCTCCGCCCCACCCTGGTCCAGGATGATCCTCGAATTGATGACCTCCTGCACGCGCAGCGCGACCCTCCCGCCCAGGTTCGCCTTGATCTCTCCGGGCACCGTCGTGCGGTCGGGCCGCTGCGTCGCCAGTACGAGGTGAATCCCGGCCGCGCGAGCCATCGACCCGAGCCGCTTCACCACGTCCAGGAACGGTTGCCGCGTTGCCTTCGACGCAATCAAATCCTGAAATTCATCCACCACGACCACCCGCCGCGGCAGCGGAGCTGGAGCGAGGTCGTTGTAGTCGTCGATGCTCTGCACCTTCCGGTGCTCGAAGAGCGTGTACCGCTCCTCCATCTCGGCCACGAGCGCGTCGAGCTCCGCGAGGAGCACCTCCACATCGTACACGATCGGCCCTGCCAGATGCGCGCCGATCCCCGCAGCGAGCCCGCCGAACGTCACGCGCTTCGGATCGACCAGCGTGAACCGTATGGCCGCCGGTGGATGAAAATGGCAAAGCCCGACGACCAGAGCACGCAACAAAACCGATTTTCCGCTCCCCGTCTGACCGGCCACGAGCAGATGGCATGAGCTCCCGTCGGCGAGGTCACCGGCGATCACCTCGCCATCGAGCCCTTCCCCGAGCACGAAGCGCCCCGGCCGCTCGCGCAAGAACGCGGCTTTGCGCGCGAGCAGCATTTCGAGGACGACCCTGCGCGCCACCTTTCGCGGCGCCGTGAAGTATCGCCTCGCCTCGTCCCGCTCGTACCGTACGTTGTACCCGGCGAGGTGATGCTCCACGTCCTGCGCAGCGCGATCGAGCTGCGCCACGCGTTGCCGCGGGCTCGTCACCTCGATCCGCAGGAGCCGCGGCCCCACTGTCCTCCGACCGAGGCTCGCAATGACCCCTTGTCGTTTGAGCTGCGCGACGATCTGCGTGGCGAGGGCCTCGGCCTCCGCCATGCCCTCGGTGTCGTCCGGCAGAGCACCTACGGGCTCGCGCGGAGGAGGCACGGTCAGTCGCCCGGCCGGATCGGGCATGGGGCGAGCTGCGCCCGCAGGCGGCTGATCACGAGCTTCGAGCGCGTCGCGGTACGTCTCGACACACGCCGGCCGTACAGGGCACGTCGGGCAGAGATCCCGGCGCGAGGTCGGAGGCGCGTCTTCGGGGCGCTCCGACCAGCTCACCATTCTGCCGAGCAGGGGTGAGAGGGTCCGGTCCACAATGCCGTCAGCAGCCACCGGCGAGAGCTTCGTCTCGATGAGCCCCGGTTTGAAGCGCAGGATGAGCGGATCCGCGTCGAGATCGAGCGCGGAGCGCAAGAGGTAACGATAAAGCGCAACCTGCGCCTGGTCGAGCTCCTGGTTGGCCTCGTCCGTCAGCTTGTATTCGACGACATCGACGGCGCCTCTCGCCCGACAATACACCGCATCGATCCGGCCCGAGACACGCACCGGCATGCCTCCGGACGCGTCGAGCACGGCGTCGACCGCGAGCTCGGCGTGCTGAAGGAACGTGCGCAAGGCCTCCGCCGGCCCGTGCCCCGTGCCTTCGATTTGTTTCGCCAGGTAGCGCGCGAGCTCTCGCAGCGCCTCGGCCAGGTCGTCGATCTCGCCGGGCATGCTCGCCGCGCTGGGGTTCGCTTCGAGCTCGTCCACGAGGTGGCCAAGGAGCCAGGCCGAGAGGCCATCTGCCACGCGCTCGCGTGGCGCATGCGGGGGGAGTAGGCGCACGGGCTCGGGAGGCGCCTCGAGTTCGCACGCAAAACGCTCGGCGATGCGGTGGAAGAGCGCGCCGAGGGACGAGGCGCCGATCGGGAAAGCGACGGCCTGACCGCGCGCGCGGCCGAGCGCGAAGACGCGCGGGCAACGGAGGGCGTTGCGGATCTCGGTGACGGAGAGCTCGCGGGCGCCGCGCCGGGGAAGGGGCTGAGAGCTCAGCGCCATGGCTCCTCCAGCGCGACGATCGCGCTGCCGAAACGCTTGATTGGCAGCCTGGCGAGCTCCTCCATGACGGTTGCCCGCGTGGCCATGGGCTCACACGCGCGCACCTCTCGCACGAGGCGATCGATCGACGCGACCCGGAGTTTGCGCAGCTCTCGAAGCACCGGACCGTCCGCAAGCGTCTTCACTGTCGCGCGAGGAAATGCTTCGTCTGCATGCTCGCGGGCGGTGGCGGCATTCGGGGCTGGAGGAGGCGGCGGGGGCTCGGGCGGCCGAGGAGCCGGGGGCGCCGAGACAGGTGACGTCGTCACTCCGAACAGGACTTCCACCGGCCCCCACGCATTGCAGCCGAGCGTGCGCCGGGCCCAATCCATCACCGTATCGTACGCAATCACCTTGCCGGCGTCGTCGCTCAGATCCTGCGAGCGGGCCGCGCCGAGCAGGCGCTCGACGGCGAGCAGCCGTGCCAGGGCCTCGCGTTCGATCGGCAAGAACGAAGCATTGGCCTTCCCGGTGAACGTGCCAAGGAGCTTGTGAACCTCTTTCCACGTCGGCGGGATCGCGAACGCTTGCTCGCGCAACAGCAAAACCTTGCGCTCGTCGGCGAGCGCGATCGCTGCGCGCAGGACCCGGGCGAGCGAGCGATGATGCGCTTGCTGCACGAAAAGCATATCGCAGCCACCGTCGGCCATGCGAATGCGCAGCGCAGGAGCCCCCTCCGTCTCCCCCGTCTCGGCCTTCACCTGCGCGACCGAAAGCGCCGAAAGGAGCCCTGCGCGGATGCTCTCGGCTGCCACGCCCTGGGCCTGCGCCGCGGCCTCGTCGATGCACTTCCGCGCTCGCCCGAGGAGCTGCTGCCAGGCCACCGCGAGGCGTTCGTCCGGCGAGGTGTCGACAGGCTCCGCCTCCTCTGCGTCGGGCAGGGCTCGACGCTGATACGCCTCACCACAGCTTTGCATCAGCATACGCGGCGTCATTCCCGGCGTGCCGAGCCATGCATCGACCTGCCTCGTCGAGAACGGATACGGAAATGGCTTGCTGTTCTCCTCCTCGGGCAGCGCGCTCCTCCACCGTTCGATGAGCTCTCGCCGCTGCTCGGGGGTCGGGAGCGCGAGGTGCTCGATCTTCTCCTCGAGCCGATCCCGCATGCTGGCGTGGAGCACCGGGTGAATGCGCTGCATCCAGACGGCGTCGAGCGCCATCTGCACGATCACGAGCCCACGCACCGTGTCGCGTAGCTCGCTCACGAGGCGCGCGTGCCGGATGATCCGGCCTGTCTTTCCCTCCTCCTCCGCGAGGTTCTCGAGTTGATCGAACACGAGCACGATGGGCGCGCCGAACGTCGCCACCACGCCGAGCGTGCGCAGCGCGAGGATGAGGTCATCCTCGCGGAGGGCAACACGCTCGCCGATCATGTCGAGCTGCGCCTGGCTCGGCTCCTCACCCGAGAGCCACGCAAAGAGAGCACGCTGGTGCAGGCGGTCCGCGAAGGGCAGGCGCAGGAGGTGCTCGAGGTAACGCGCGGATACGTCGGGGAAACGATCCTCGACCTGCGCGACGGCACGCGAGAGGATCTCACGCTGCGTGTCGAGCGGCTGCCTCAGGCAGTCGTCGATGAAGGACAAGGGGAAGCGCGGACGACCGCCTTCGAGCGTCGCCAGCATGGCCCCCACGATGACGTCGATCTGCCGGTGTTGCTGCTGGATCACCGGCTGCCTGAGCGAGCGCAGCGTCGCTGACAGCACGTGGCGGGGCGATGGATCGACGCCGACCTCGGGCCGCGTGTGCACGAAGACGGCGCGTGGACCCACCTGCTTGCGTAGCCGCGTGAAGAGGTGTGTCTTGCCAATCCCGGCAGGACCGAGCAGCAGGATCGACGTCGAGCGAGCCCCCATTCCCTCGCGGACCCCAACGTCGCGGAGCTGTTCGATGTGCGCGCGCACGAGGGAGCTCGCGCGCGTGTTGATCGAGGGGACATCGATCGGAGCGGGGTCCCATGCATCCGCGTGGATGGTCTGGAACGGGTCATCCATCACGGAGAAACACGCCTCGCGTAGGAGAGGACGGTGCCGCGAGGGCCAGGCGGGCAGAGGGGGACGTCCTCGGGCTTCAGGAACTCGGCGCCCGCCTCCGGCCGCAGCTCGAGCGTCCCGTCCTTCGCGCCCTCGGCGAGCGCGCGGTGAATGGCGTCGAGCGGGAGACGGCTGGACAAGGAGCGCACGAGATCCGGGATGCGCACGAGCTTGAGCGCCGGATCTTCGAGGCGGCGCAGGGCCTCGTCGACGAGATTCGATGACGCATCGTCGGGCATGGCAGCGGCCAAACGAAGCGAGGGCAGGAGAGGCGCGAAGAGAGCCGCCAGATCTTCCTGCAAGATCGATCGTGGTAAGCCCTTGGCCTGCACCTTCTTGAGCGTCTTGCCGACCTGCGCGGCCATCTTCGAAAGTTGCGTGATCTCGGCCGGATCGAGCGCACGCTCGGCGGGCCCGACCAGCACCTCCACCTGCGTTCGCACCACGACGCGCGCGCGTCCTTCCCGGGCGAGCTTGGCGAGTGCAGCATGGATCTCGGCCTTCGTGCCCCCCTTGACGCGTTTTCCGACGTCCTTGAGTGGAACACGCGCGCCTCCCTGGAGGAGGCTCTCGATCTGCGCCGCGAGGGGAACGCGGATCGTCTTCGGACCGCGTTCCAGACCACGAGCGACGAGCTGTTTTACCAGTTCGGCGCTTGCTTCGGGGGCAAGCTTGGTCTTCGTCAGCCGCGTGAGGGGCACGGCATTCGCGATCCGCACCGCACGCTCCACGTCGTCGACGATCTGCGTATTCAATGGTTGGAAGAGGTGGGGGGCACGAGGCACGTTCCGAGTCCTGGGTTTTCGGGGCCATTTGCTGCAATGCACCCTCGAATTCGGGCCGCGAGATCGGACGTCCGATGCGGACGTCGAGCTCCTGCACGGACGCCCCAGCGCGTGGGCTGGCGAGGCCAGGTTTCACCTGCACGTACTCCCTGTCAAGTGGATCTTGGCTTCCCCCGTTCCCGAGGGCAAACCTTCCGTGTGCCCGGCCAGACCTTGGCGCAGCCGGTCGAGCCAAACCGTTGTCCCTCCAAACCCATGGAGAGGTTGGCGTATGGCAAACGAGCCTTCGAGTCCGACGCCCCCGAGCGTCGGCGGGGCTGCATCGACCTCGGAGCGCGCATGCACCTTCTTCAGCCCTTGTCAAGGTCCGAATACCGATGCAGCCTCCCGGTCTGCCTGCTCCCTCGGGCGCCCGGGGCGGGCGCATCCGCGAGGGGCCCCTCGCTTGGACCTTCGGCCCATTGCTGGTAGGGTGGATGGGTCTTGCAGCAGGGCCTCTTTCCGGCGGGCGCGCCGGGCATTCTTACCGATGGTTCCCATGGATACCTCCGTCAGGCCAGGTGAGGTCCTCCTCGGCAAGTACCGGGTCGAGCGCGTACTCGGAAAAGGCGGCATGGGGCTCGTCGTCGCGGCCCGCCACCTCTCGCTCGGCGAGCTCTTCGCCATCAAGTTCCTCTCGACCTCCACGATCGAGAACGCCGAGGTGATCGAGCGCTTCGAGCGCGAGGCGCGCGCGGCGGCCCGGCTCCGGGGCGAGCACGTGGCGCGGGTCCACGACGTCGGCCGCATGGAGAACGGCGCGCCGTACATGATCATGGAGTACCTCGACGGCAGCGACCTGCACGCGCTCGTGCGGCGGCGAGGGCCGCTCCCGGTCGAGGAGGCCGTCGCGTACGTCCTCCAGGCCTGCGACGGGATCGCCGAGGCGCACGCGGCCGGGATCGTGCATCGTGACCTGAAGCCCGCCAATCTCTTCCTGATCCGCCGCCCCAACGGCAGCCCCTGCGTCAAGGTCCTCGATTTCGGTGTCGCCCGGCAGACGGGCGTCGAGGAGGTCGCCCTCACGGCCACGGGCGTGATGCTCGGCTCGCCGATGTACATGGCGCCCGAGCAGATCGCGCGCTCGAAATCGGTCGACGCGCGCAGCGACATCTGGGCGATGGGGGTGGTGCTCTACGAGCTCTTGACGGCGCGCGGGCCGTTCCAGGGGCAGACGGTGCTGGAGCTCGTCGCGGCCATCCTGCAGGAGGAGCCGCCGCGGCCCTCCGAGCTGCGCCCGGACCTGCCGGCGGCCCTGGAGGCGGTGATCCTGCGCTGCCTGCGCAAGCGCTCCGAGGAGCGGTTCCAGAGCATGGGCGAGCTCGCGGCGGCGCTCGACGAGGCCTCGCGTCCGGCGGCCGCGGCCGTGCTCGCCGGCGGAACGGTGCTGCTCCCCGGGCCGGCGCGGGCGAGCGCGCCGTCGGCGCCGAACCTCTTCGTGCAGCCGCCCGCGGCGCCCAGCTTGCCGATGCCCGTCGCGCCTCCGATGCCGATGCCCGTCGCGCCCCTCGCGTCTGCACCGGCCCTCGCGCGCCCGCCCTTCGCCTCGACCCCGGCGATCCAGGCGTCCACGAACCAGGCGTGGGGCCAGACCGGCTACGTGCAAGCGGCGGCCCCGCGCCCGAGCGGAAGGTTTGCCGTGGCCATCGGCGCCGTGGCGGCGCTCGTGTTGCTCGGCGGCGGCGGCTGGTTTGTCCTCGGCCGCTCCTCTGGGCCGACGCCGGCCGCAGACGTGCCTGCGGCCTCGGCGGCGCCGGTCGAGACAGCCGCGCCCGCGCCCCCGCCCCGCGAGACAGCCCCGATCGCCGCGATCGCCGCGCCCGAACAAGCCCCCGCGCCCTCGAGCGCTCCCTCTGCATCCGCCGCGCCCGCAGCGCCGCCGGTGAAGGTGCAGGCTTCCCGGCCGTCGCCGCCCACGAAGCCCCATCGCCCCAGCCTCTGGTAGCCCGCCATGCCCGCTTTTGCCTCTTGCACCCGCGCCCTCGATACGAACGACCGCGGCGACGACATGAACGAAATGGGCGACGCCCTCCCCACGGTCAAACTCTTTTCCGATAGCTGGTGAGAGAAGCCGCATGGACATCGTCTCCCCGACCCCCCTCGCCGTCGGCACGCTGCTCTGGGAGCCCCGGCCCGGCGAGCGGGTGCTCACGCTCTGCATCAAGGCCACCTTCTCCCTGGTGCACGGGCAAACCTCGGTGCTCTCCTCGCAGCAGGAGCCGCTCCAGAACGATATCCCCTGGGACGACGCCCCCGGCGCGAGCCTCTACGCGCCCAGCGATTACGTGCCGACCAAACCCCGGGTCGATATCCTCCTCTCGGGTCACGTCCATGCGCCGGCCGGCAGGGCAGTCGCGGTTGTCGAGGCGCGCGTCTCCGTGGACGATTTCTCGAAATCGCACGGCTTCCGCGGGGAGGCGCCCTTCGTCCACCAGCCGATCCGCGAGGCGCGAGGTGGCCCAGGCGCGGCCCCGCCCGCGGGGTTTGGTCCGCGTTCTCCCGCGGCGCGCGCGCGGGAGATCGAACGCGGAGCGGAGATCCTGCGCTGGGCCGAGACGCTCGGCCCCCGCGCGAGCGCCGCGCCGCCGCCGGCCCAGGTCGACTGGTCCTTCTTCAACAGCGCCCCGCGCGATCAGCAGCTCGCGGCGCTCGGGACCGCGCCGCATATCGTGCTCGAGAACCTGCACCCCACCATTCCGCGCCTCGAGACGCGCCTGCCCGCCCTTCTGCCGCGCGCATTTCGCCTGGAGCCCGGCGCGGATCAGCTCGCCGAGATCCGGCTCCGCTGCGATACCCTCCGCATCGACACCGATCGCGGCCGCGCCCTGCTCACCTATCGCGGCACGATCCCGCTCGGCCGCGCGGACGAGCGCGCCGCCGGCGTGCTCGGCGTCCTGCTCGAGGGCCCGGGGGCGAAGGTGGGCATGGACGAGCTCTCGCGCCTCATGCGCGCGCGGGCGGGCGCGGGCGGCGAGGCTCCTTTGGGGAAGGAGCCGGCAGAGGAGGTCGGCGGCTCCACCGTGATGGGCACGTCCGTCCCCCAGGGGCCCACATTGCCGTTCGCGAGCGCGCCGCCGGGCTTTGGCTTGAAAAACCTCCCTGCTGGCCCGATGCCGATTCGTCCGGCCGAACCCGCGCCGGAGAACGACGAGGTGGGTCGAACCACGCTGCCCATCGGCGGGGCGCCCGCGGTGCCGGCATTGCCTTTCCCGAAAGGGCAAGCCGGGCCAAACCTCGCGCCGGCGCAGCCGCTTTCACCTCCGCCTCCGCTCGCGCAGCCTCTCCCGCTCCCGGAGCCGCCTCCGCTCCCGGAGCCGCCCGCGCTGCTGGAATCGATTCAGCCTTCGCCCCCGCCGACGGAGCCGCCCTCCCCCGCCGCGCCGGCCGCGCCCGAGCCCGAGGCCCCCAAGGCCCCGCGCGAGCCCCTGCCTCTCGCCCTCTGCGCCGCCCTCGCCGCCGAGCGGGGCATGAAGCGGGATATCTCGCCCTCGCTGCGCGCGCACGACGCCACGCCCGGGGATCTCGCCTCCTCGGCGCGCCACTGGGCCGACGCCATCCACGCGGAGACGCGCCGCGACGAATTCGCGCTGCAGGACGCTCACGACGACGCGTACGTCGCGGCCCTGGAGAAGGCGCGCGGCCGGGCGCTCACGGCCGACGAATATGCGCGCATCTCGGTGGGCATGGAGCGCGGCGACGCCGATCGCGCGCTCGCGGCCCTCGGCCTTCCGCGCGAGGCGCTCTTCCCCGTCGAGCGTGCCTTCATGCGCCGGATCGGACACGATCGGGCGCTCGATGAAGAGGTCGAAAAGGCCCTCGCGCGGGCCCGGAGGATGCCATGAGCGACCCGAAAAACTCGCAGCCCGCCGGCGACGAGCACGCGTCGGCGCGCGAATCCCTCACGCTCGTCGGCGGCCACGCGCTCACCGTGGAGCGCAATCCTCAGAACAACGTATTACGCGTGGTGGGTCCGAATGGCGCCGTCGGTGTCTCGATCACGATCACACCGCAGGCAATCACGGTGAGCCTCGCCGGCGCGGATCTCCTGCTCGAGACCACGGGCAAGCTCGCGGTGCGCGCCGACGAGCTCTCCCTCCACGGCGAACGCGGGGTCTCGGTGACGACGGGCGGCGACGCGGTCCTTCGCGCCGAGGGCGATCTGCATAGCGAGGCCCGCATCCAGAACATCCAGGCCACGCTGGGCAATGTGAACGTGCGCGCCAATGACGACGTGCAGCTCGACGGCGAGCGCATCCGGCTGAACTCGCCGGATGCAGCGCCGCCCATGCCCTGGCCGAAGGGCGGGAAATAGTCACCATTCCACGAGGAACGGCATCTTCGCGAGCTCCTCGTCGGCATAACGTCGCGGCGCGCGCGCCGCGCCCCGCCAGAGGACGGTCAGGCGGCGCTCGTCCGGCTCGATGACCAGGGTGTAGATGACCGGGTCGGTCTCGACGAGCTTTCCATTGCGACCGTCCGCCCACAACTTCGGTCGCTCGCGCGGCAGATCGAAGGCGAAGCTCGGGGCGCCCTTCATGAGGTTCGTGAGGACGCAGCGCTCCCCGGGCGACACGAACGGTAGCTGCAGGCCGAGCGAGGCGCCGTTGAAGAAGCGGACGGAGTAGCGGGGCGGCAGGAGCAGGCCCCGCGTCGCCTCGGAGAGCGCCTCGCCCCGCGCGACCTCCTGGAAAGGCACACCGACGGAGTCATACGGGGCGATGAAGCCGAGATACCCGACGCGCGGAAACCAGCCGGGATGAACGAACCCGAACGAGCGCGGCAGGGGCATGAGGTGCCAGCGCGTCGGGCTGCCGACGACGATACGCTCCGGCGTGAGCGGATCGGTCGGGTCCTCAAGGTTCGGCAAGACGAGCGCGTCGACGGCCTCACGCGTCGGCTCCATGAGGTAACCTCGACCGGCAGCATTCCGGGGGTAAACGTACGGGCTCGCCTGGTCCGCGCTCGCGGGGGACTGGAAGTACGCACGGAAGAGCGCGAAGGGATTGCCCCATTTCTCCTCGGCGACCCGATCCCGGCCCCCATAAGCGCGGTCGTAACGCAGGGGCACGGATTCGACAGGCGCGGGGGGCGAAAACACGAGCCGCCCGCGGATCGACAGCGAAGCGCGGCGATCGCCGACGACGAGCACCTTTCGTTCGACGCGCCCGACGGCGATGGCCGCCTCGAAGGTGCTCGCCGCGCGCGGCGCGTGCGCGTGACCCCGGACCACGACGTCGGTGAATCTCTTGATCGGCCAGAGATCGCTGTCGTGGGCGAGGAGATCCGGAGCGTCGGGCTCGTCGCGCGGCTCCTCGACGAGCGGAAGCTGTGCGTCGGCGGGGACGCAGCGGCCCGCGCTCGTGATGCTGTACGTGCGCTTCGCCAGCACGACGAGCTCGAACTGGTCTTCTTCATTCTGGGTCGAGACCTGACGCGTCGCGGGGGAAGGAGCGGCCATCGGCTTGGTCATGGGGTCCAGCTCAACGCTTTCCATCGCGCGGTCCGGGGACCGGCGTGGGCGGGGTGGGCTCGCTCGGCGCCGTGGGCGTGGGCGTGCCGGGCGGCGTGTACGTCGGCGTCGCGGTGGGCGTCGCCGGAGGGGTCTGCGGGGGAGGCACGGGCTCCGGGACGAGCATGGCTGGATCCACGCCGAACTCCTCGACGTCGGGCGAATTGTAATAGGCGGTGTGGTCGACGATCAAGGACGAGAGGAGGCCGGACAAGTGGCCAGCCGGCACGAAGGCCGAAGGCATTCCAAAGTTCCCCGACGACATCCCGAGCGGGGAGCCCAGGAAAAACCCGGCGATGTTCGACCCGCTGAAGATGGCCGTGAAGGCTTCCTCGGGCATGGCCTGGCCGAACCTCCCACCGAGCTGACGAATGCCCCCCATCAGGACGGGCCATTCCTGGCCGAGCGCCTTCGCGACGAACCCCTCGACTTTCGTGCCGAGCCATTGACCGGGCTTGCCGCCGAGGAACCTGTTGATGCCGTACTGGATGCCCGAGTCGAGGGCCATGTAGAACAGGCCGGCCAGCATGTCCCGCCATGTCGTCCAGGCCTGCACGGTGCTCGGCGCATCGACCAGCCCGCTCGGCAGCGGCGGCACCAAGAGCCCGCTGCAATTCAGGTTGAGCCCCATGGTCACGCCCATCGCCACGGCGACGGGGGACCCGCCGACCAGCACTTGATTGGCGCCGAACTCGGATTTGGAGGCAGCGAAGAGGATGTGCGCGGGGATCAACCAGTGTGGGGCGGGGGGGAGGAGGGGCCAGTGAATCACGCCGGGCCCGATATCCGTTCCCCGCTGCATGATGTACGAGCCGTTGTCCACCTCGATCGTATCGGCGCGCATGGCCGTGATCAGGCCCCATCCCCAATCATTGAGCCTGGCGAGCACACCGTGCCCCTGGGCGTCGAACGGAAGGGGTGGGATGGTGATGGTCAGGATGGGGTGGAGATCCACCCCCAGCATCGCGTGCCTCTGGAGGTGAACGTTGCAATACGGCATGGCGACGTCTCCGCGGCTATTCGAGCGAGATCTCGAAGATACGCCGCTCGAGGGGGCGGACGACGTACCGGAAGGGGTAACGATACGAGACGAAGGCGCGGCGCCGCTCGACCTCGACGCCGATCTGGTCGATGGCCATGGGCCGCTCCGCCGTCGATGGTCCGAGACGAAGGCGAGCGACGGGCAACGTGTTCGGCAGCTCGAACGTGAAGGGACCGGAGGGGTGCACGCCGGAGAGCCGCACGGGAGCGCCCGGCTCGACGCGCCGGGCGACCATCCCCGGGAAGGCCGCGTTGAAGAACGCCGGCATGTCGAGCGAGATCTTTCCGTCCTGCCCCGCGCGCATGACCTCACGCATCCGCGCGCTCGCATACGGGGGGACGAACCCGAAGCCCACGGGCGCGGGGCGGTCGTCCCATTTCTTGATGAGTTGGGCCGGATCCTCGATGCAGGGCAGCGGGCGCCCCTCGGCGCGCTCCTCGGTCGTGTAGAAACCCGTGCCGTCGGGGTTGTCCGAGAAGGGGACCTCCGTGCCGTCCCAGGGCTCCTTGCCGCCATACGCATGCGCCAGCGTGAGCGGGATCGACGTGAACGGCTGGGGTGGCCCGGGGACCAGCCCCGAGATGCGCCGGTACCATACCCGCGGCCCGAAGATACGCGCGTCACGACGAAAACCGTCGCCGATCTCGACGGACACGTTCAGCTCGGAGGTCTTTCGGCCGCCGGGCGCGTGGGCGCTGCCGAAGACGAAAACATCGACGCCGCCGCGGTAGAAGACCCCTTCGGGGGGCATGACGCCGTATTCGGTCTCGAAAGGCGCGGTCGACGTGGGCCAGGGCTGCTCCTCGCTCGGGACGAGCGCGCCGCCCCTGACGTCGTACGTGACGCGCAGGAGGAGCGACGCCGCGATCTTGTGCTCGCCGACGGCCGTGCGGAAGAGATGCGCTGGGAAACGGGTGCGATTGGTGTATTCCACGGGCTCGTCCCTGCGGCGCGCCTAGCTTACTCGCTGTTGAGCTTGATCGTGTCTGCCTGCAGCTTGACCAGCGAGCCGCCCTGAACGATCACGGGGTTGCCCTGGATCGTGATCGCAGCATTCTGGATGGTCACGGATCCCGCGCTGATCGAGATGTGATTCGTGCCGCTGGCGTCGACGACGTCGATCACGCCGCCCTTGATGGTCACGACGCCGCCTGCGCTCGACGTCTGCAGCGCGAGCGCGTTCTGCGCGGAGAAGGAGCCCGTGTCGAGGGCCGTGACCATCATGAAATCGGCCGTGTGCATCTGCTGGCCCGCGCCCCCGTTCACCGCCTCGAAGCTCTGGATGGGGCTCTTCAAGAACATCGTCTCCGCCGCGCCGGCCTCGAAGCTCCTCGTCGCCGTGGTCTTGTGGTTGCCCGTGACCTCGACCGTCTGGTCCCCCTCGATCCCGACCGTCTGGCCCCCCTTGATCTCGACCTTCTGGCCCCCCTCCAGGATCGTGATCGATTGCCCCTTGTGAATCGTCGTCTTTTGCTCGCCGACGATCTCGACCTCCTGCCCCTCGAGCGGCGGGGCCGGCGGCGCGTCCCCCTCCCCCGCGCCGGGCGGCGGCGGCGGATCTCCGATGACGATCGTCTGGCTGCCCCCGATCTTCGTCTTCTGGTTGGCGACGACGTTGACCGTCTGGTTCCCGCCCACGGAGACCGATTGATTGGCGAGGACGGCGAGCGCCTGGTTCTTGCCGATCTTGATACGCTCGTTCTTTTGGACCCGCTCGGTGTTGTCCCCCGTCACCGACGACATTCGATCGCCGTAGGTGTTCTCCCAGCGATGTTGCTGCACGGTGGAGATGCTGTCCCGCTTGATGACCTCCTGCCGATCGAGCTCGACGACCGTGTTCAGGTCCCGGCCGGCGTGCAAGCGAATCTCCTCGGCGCCCGCGGCGTCGTCGAAGGCGAGCTCGTTGTATTGCGCGCCGCCCGGGACCGACGTGGTCTTCCACGCCGTCGTCGTCGCCGAGCCCACGGCCTGCACCGGCGGGAGGTTCGCGCCATTGTAGACGCGCCCCGTCACGATGGGCCTGTCGGGATCTCCGTCGAGGAACTCCACCACGACCTCGACCCCCACGCGCGGGTGCCCCACCGCGCCCTCGCCGCCGCCCGCGAACATCTGGCTCACGCGCACCCAGCACGAGCTCGGCTCCTTCGCGAGCCGCTCCGTGTCGTGATCCCAGTGGAAACGCAGCCGCACGCAGCCGACCAGGTCGCCCACGTGTACGATCGCGTCGCGCGCCGAGGGCTCCGCCGTGACAAACGCCGTCTGCGTCCCCTGGACGCGCGGCCGCGGCGTGCGCCGCTCCGGCCGGAAGCCAGACTCGGCCACGCCCCCGTCGCGCCCCCGTCGCGCGCATTCGAAGCTGCAAGAGAAAGGCACCCCGGACCAGGAAAACCCCCCGGGGGCCATCACGCCCTGCTGCTCCCCGCGCACCTCGAGCCGCGTCACCAGGTATTCGCCCTCGTAGCGGCCCTTCGCGTGCTGCAGGAAAAAGACGGACCCGGCCGAGAGCACGCGGCAAGGCCCCTCCCCGACCGCATAAGCGGCCTCCACGCCATAACGCTCGGCCGCGGCGCGCGCGAGCGGCGCGCCTTGCGACGGCCCCTCCGGGAAGCCGCCCGGCCAGTGGTATTCGAAGAGGCCGCCCGTCCCCGCCGAGGCCTGGGCCTCCACGCGCATGTCGAGCGCGGGCGTCTTCCAGTTGTAATCGTCGATCGCGACGACCTTGGGCCGGAGCCTCCCGCCGAGCTTCACGCTCCCCACCTCGCGCCCCGGCAGGCCCGGCCCGAGCGGCCCGTCGAGCCGCGATTTGCCCGTGTCCTGATCGGAGAGCACGAGCAGGCAGGCGCCGTCGCCGTTCTCGAAATGGTAGGAGATGCCCTCCTCCTCGAGCAAGCGGGACACGAAGGCGAGGTCGCTCTCGTTGTATTGCACGCAGTACGGCCGGGCGGAGGCGAGATCGGCGCGCGGGCTCTTCGTGAGGCGCCAGGTGAAATGCTCGGCCGCGGGCGTGAACGCCGCCATGTCGCCGTCGTCGGGATCAACGGAGGCGCCGTCGAGGCGCGTGAGGAGCGGATCACCCGTGAGGACCGCGTCGATGATCTGCCGCAACGTCTTCTCCAGGAAGATCCGGCAGCGCCTGCGGTACTTCGCGCGGACGAGGGGCGGCAGGAGCACCACGCGATAAAGCATGCCCTCGGGCACGCCGCCGAGCTCCTCGGCCTCGACGATGACCCCATGCACGACCTTGTACGCGGGCGCTGTCGTGGTGGCGATCCGCAACGTGGCCCGCGCGTGGACGAGCTCCGCCGGATCGACCTCCGGCGCGGGAACACGCGCGAGCAGCACGATTTCGTAACGATAGAGGCCCGAGAGCTCCTCGGTGCCGCGGAACTGGACCACCTGAAGATGAGCGAAGGGCGCGCCGCCGACGGCGCCCTCCCACGCAAACGTGAAATCGTGATAATCCATGTCCAAGCCGCGGGCGATGGTGCCATGCCCGGCCACGCTTTACAAGCGCAGGGACGCCCGGAGAAGTCTTTGCACCCGCGCCAAAGAGAGGTCGGGACGCCCCGAGGTGGCTTTGCACCTGCGCCAAAGCCAGGTCGGGACGTCGGGACCTGGCTTTGCACCTGCGCCAACGAGAGGTCGGGACGCCCCGAGGTGGCTTCGCACCTGCGCCAACGAGAGGTCGGGGCGCCCCGAGGTGGCTTTGCACCTGCGCCAACGAGAGGTCGGGGCGCCCGGACCTGGCTTTGCACCTGCGCCAACGAGAGGTCGGGACGCCCGGACCTGGCTTTGCACCTGCGCCAACGAGAGGTCGGGACGTCGGGAGGTGGCTTCGCACCTGCGCCATACGCGTCTCGGGACGCCCGGAGGTGGCTTTGCACCTGCGCCAAAGCCAGGTCGGGACGTCCGGACCTCTCTTTGGCGCATTTTCTGTGAGCACACGCACGGAAGGACGCACGCTGGCAGGCCGTGTCAAGCCTGTTCGGCGTCCCCGAGCCTTCAGGAAGGTACGCACAGCAACGTACCGAGCGCCAGAGCGGCGACGCTCACAGCCTCCACGTCCCCGAGCGCGGTCGCCTCCTTCACGCTCCGGGATACCTCGAGGGCACCTTCTTCCGGGACCCGGTTCGTGGACGGATCCGGGTAGGATGGCGTCGCGGCTCCGCTCGACGCGGGCCGCGGCACTTAGGAGGTATGACGTGCGGATGTTTTCGAATTCGCTTGGACTTGGGGCCCTGATGGCGATCGCAGGGCTCGGCGTGATGGCACCCGTGGCCGGTTGTGGTGGCGACGGCGCGGTCACGTCCACGGGCCCCGGTGGCGGGGGCGGCGGCGGCGCGGGCGGCGGCGGCGAGACCTGTGGCAACGCGGTCGTCGACGGCGACGAGGCGTGCGACGACGGCAATGACGTGAGCGGCGACGGCTGCGAGGCCGACTGCTCTTATAGCTGCGACAACAAGAACCCGGACACCGGCGACACGAAATGTGACGACGGGGATCCCTGCAACGGCGCCGAGACCTGCGGCGACGACCACGCCTGCGCGCCCGGGGTGAACGAGGAGGACGGCTCCTCGTGTGGCGACAGCAAGATCTGCATTTCGGGCGCCTGCCTCGACGACATTTGCGGCGACGGCTTCGTCAGCCAGGCCGAGGAGTGCGACGACACCAACATGGTGGACGGCGACGGCTGTGATTCCTGCAAATTCAGCTGCGCCTCGGAGGACCCGACGCGCGACTGCTCGAACCTCGACCCCTGCGTCGCCACCACCTGCGACGACGCCACGCATACCTGCGGCAATCCCGTCAGCGAAGGCGACGTCTGCGCGATGGCCGCCGCCTGCGTGAATGGCGCCTGCTCCCCCATCGTATGCGGCGACGGCGTCATGCATCCCGGTGAGGCCTGCGACGACGGGAACGTCGTCGACGGCGACGGTTGCCAGGCCGATTGCACGCTGCCCCCCGCGGGGGTCTGCGGCGATGGCGTCCGCGAGGCGGACGAGCAATGCGACGACAGCAACACGACGAACCTCGACGGCTGCGACTCCACGTGCAAGTTCGAGCAGGTCCAGCGCGCGACCTGGCTCAAGATGCAGTTCGCCACCGAGGCTCCTTTCTGCGCCGCGAACCGGCTCGGCAGCGCCATCTCCGCCGCTGCGCAGGGCCAGCTCCAGACCTCGCTCGACACCGGCGTCCAGAATGGCTCGATCAACATCATGCTGAAGACGCTCGGCCTCGGCGACCTCAGCGGCGCCTCCGACCCGGCGATCGAGATCGGCGTCCTCGGCGGCGCTCCCGTCCTCCCGATGGGCGCCATGTACGACGGCACGGCCGATCTCGATTGGTGGTACACGGTCAATCCGCTCTCCATCGACGCGAACCGCGACCCGCTCGACAAGCTCACGGGTTTCATCAGCGCCAGCACGCTCACCGCGGGCCCGGGCAAGCTCTCGATCGGCATCAACTTCGCCGGTATCCCTGCGGCGCTCGCGATGAGCAATGCGCGGCTCACGGCATCCATCGGCTCCGCGAGCACGCCCCTCGCGTCGGCCGGCACTCCGCCGGGCCACCTCGCCTCGGAGAACCTCGACCCCGCGCTCCAGAGCTTTGCGAGCATGGGGCAGCCGGACGACCTGGGCGCCGGCAAGCTCTGCGGCAACGTCAGCGCGACCTCGCTCGACCAGGTCCCGGTCCCCCCCGACCTCGCCGCGGGCGGCATGATCGCGTGCGACCAGGATTATACGACGCAGAACTCCCTGCTCGACGTCATGGTCGGCGGATGCACCGTCTTCGGCTTCGTCAACGTCATCACCGCGAGCCAGCCCGACGAGTCCGATCCGGACGCGCCGGTCGCGGGCGCGGGCGCGCCCTACACGCTCACGACGAACGCGATGACGAAGGCGGTGACCGGCTGCCGTGACGCGGGCAACCAGACCGTCGACCTCAATACCTGCCTCAATGCCGCGGCGTACTCGGCCTTCTTCAAGTTCGCGACCGGCCGCGTGATCGCGAAGTGAAATAGGGAGCGCTCCCTCCCCGCCGCCTCCCACCTCCCCGGCCTTTCCCTCGTGTCACTTGGGCGGGTCCACCGGCAAGAAGCAGAAGTTGCTCGTCTCGAATCGGTAATTCGATCCCGAGTAGTTCCGCTCGGCGTGGAAGACCTGGAGATCGTACACGCCGCCGAGGGAAAGGCCGAGCTCCGCGGCGCGCTGGTCGAGATCGACCGTGCCCTGCTCGGGGCCGTGCAGGCCGCCGAGGTCGATGGCGAGGCGGTGATTGATGAACACCCAGATGTCGTCGTCGCCGCGGAACGTGAACACCTCGCCGCCCTTGTAACGGAAAGAGACCCGCGCCTCGGAGGTGAAGTGCCAGTTGTTCGGCATGCCATTCAGCTCGAAACCTTCGTTCCCGAAGCCGAAGGTCGCGTCGATCGGATGAAAATCGGCGTCGTCGTAGACGAGCGTGGAGCCATTGCCCGTGAGCGGGATCTGCACGTTCGTGGCGAAATTGACGCCGGGGGTGTCCCGGTACCACGTATCGAAGCTGGCGGCGCCGGTGAAGGGCGCGTAGGTCGGGCCCTCGGGGCCGACGTCGTTGCCGGCGACGTACACCGGCTTGAAGCTGCCGTCGGGCTCCTGGGCCAGCTCCGCGGCCAGGATGCCCGGACGAACGCCGACGAGCTGGGCGAAATGGGGGTGTCCGCCCCACTGGAAGTCGGGGTGGCTCTCGGAGAAGTCGCGGACGCGCATGGTCAAGGTGCTCAGGCACTCCTCACCGGTATCGCCGCCGGTGCCGCTGGAGGTCGTGAGGTTGAGGCCGCCTTCGCCGCCCACGCCGCCCGCCCCCGCGCCGCCGCTCCCCCCGCCCCCCGAAGCGGAGCCGGACGATGCCGTGGCCCCACCCGCCGGGGAACCGCCGCCCTGACCAGACGAACAACCGAGGACGAGGAGCGAGCCGAGGAGCCAAAGGATCGAGGTGCGCATTGGCAGAGGCTACCACGCGCCTCGATCGAACGTGGTATCTTCGTCGCGGCGGTGAATCCGAGCCGCCGCCCCTCCCGTCACCCCGGCGCGGACTCCGCGGCCGGCTCCGTGGCCGGTTTTCCCGTGAGCCGCGTGCCGCAGAGGACGTCCCACAGGTAAAGCGCCTCGCCGAAATGCGTGTTCGCCCGGGCGTGGTGCACGTTGTGGAAGGCCGAGGTGTTGAGGAAGATACGCGGCAACGTCTTCTCGACCCACGACAGGGTCACGCCGCAGTGGAGATAGAAGTTGAGGTTCACGAACCCCACGACCAGCCCGAAATAAAGCGGCGCCCAGTGCACGGCCTCGGGCATGCACAAGAAAAGAATCGGCCAGAAGGTGAGCAGCGCCTCGACCGGGGCCACGGCGAAGCCGGCGAAGGCGGTGGGGTCGCGGAAGGCGTGGTGGCCTTTGTGGAAGCCGAAGAGCAGCCGCGTGTGCAAGAGCCGGTGTTTCCAGTAGAGCCACGCGTCGATCACGACGACGCCGAGCACGGTCTGCAAGAGGACCTGCCACACGCTCACGCCGTGTTCGCCGAGGTCCCAGACGAGCCCCGTCGGGTGGCCCAATCGCCACGCCGTGAGGGGCCAGGCCATGAGGCAGGCGGCGACGTACATGGCGCGCGCCGTCTCGAAGGCCTCCCGCGCCATGGGCGCCGGCTTGAGGCGTGGCCCCTGGATCCGCGTCCCGAGGCGGAGCGAGAGGGCCGTCACGATGGCCGCGCCCGACAAAACGGGCACCACGAGGACGGCGAAGGAGACGGCGAGGCTCGAGAACCAGGTCCCCGGGCTCTCGGGGTGAAGGAGCCCCGCGGCCGAAAGGAGGGCCAGAACAGCCGCGTCGATGATCTCGTGGATGGTCCAGCGCCCAGCATTCGGCGCCGGAGGCGGAGCTCGCATGGTATACCTCCGATCGGATCGCTCCGAGGGACGTATCACAGCCTGCCTCCGTTCATCAATTCCCGCGGTGGGCGCTCGTCTCGTCGCCGAACCGCTCGAGGAACTCCTCGTACGTCCCATTGAAGAGCCGCGGCCCTTTGCGGGACAGCTCGAGCACGCGGGTCCCGAGCTTGCCGATGAAGTGCCGGTCGTGGCTGGTCACGACGACGGTCCCCTTGAAGGCGATGAGCGCCTGCAGGAGCGCGTCGATGCTCTCGACGTCGAGGTGGTTCGTGGGCTCGTCCAGGACGACCACGTTGTTCTTCAGCAGGATGAGCTTGGCCAGGAGCAGCCGCGCCGCCTCCCCGCCCGACAGGCTCTCCGTCTTCTTGAGCCCCGCGTCCCCGCTGAACAGGAGCTTCCCGAGCACCGAGCGCACGTCCTCGAGCTTCGCCTCCGGATCGAAGCGGTGCAGCCACTCGTACGCGGAGAAGCCGGGCTCGAGCGCCTCGTGGTGATCCTGCGCGAAGTATCCCACGCTCGTGTCGTGGCCCCACACGACCGTGCCCGCGTCCGCCGCGTGCTCCGAGACGAGCAGCTTGAGCAGCGTGGATTTGCCGATGCCGCTCGGCCCGATCACCGCGAGTTTGTCCCCGCGATTCAGGTTGAGGTCGAGCCCGTCGATGACCTTCAGGTCGCCGAAGCTCTTCGAGAGCCCCTCCACGCGGAGCACGTCGCGGCCGGAGGGTTTTTCGATCTCGAACTTGATGTACGGCCGCACGACGCTCGAGCGGCGCACCTGGATGCTGGCCTCGAGCTTTTCCATCTCCTTCACGCGCGACTGGGCCTGGCTCGACCGGCTCGCGCTCGCGCCGAAGCGGGCCACGAAGTCCTTGAGCTCGGCGATCTTCTTCTTCTTCTGGGCCGCGTCGGCCTCCGACTGGCGCTTGCCCGTCGTCTTCTGCTCGACGAAATCGTCGTAGTCGCCCGTGTACACGGTGACGGTCTGGTAATCGACGTCGGCCACGTGCGTGGCGATCGCGTTCATGAAATGCCGGTCGTGGCTCACGACGAGCAACGTCCCGCGGAAGTCGTGCGTCAGGTACGACTCGAGCCACCGGATGGAGTCGAGGTCGAGGTGGTTCGTCGGCTCGTCGAGGAGGAGCACGTCGGCCCCCGCGAAGAGCGTCTGCGCGATGAGCACGCGCAGCTTGTACCCGCCCGCGAGCGTGCTGACGGTATCGAGGTGCCGATGCGTCGCGATCCCCAGGCCCTCCAGGATCTCCGCGGCGCGGGCCTCGGCGGTGTAGCCGTCCTCCTCGCCGATCGTCCCTTCGAGCTCGGCGAGGCGCATGCCGACCTCGTCGTCCATCTCGCCGGCGAGCAGCCGATCCTTCTCTTGCATGGCGTCCCACAAGACGCGGTTGCCCATGAGGACCGCGTCCAGGATGCGGACGGACTCGTACGCGAAGTGGTCCTGCGAGAGCACGCCGACCTTGAGCTTGCCCGGGATCTCGACCGAGCCCTGATCCGAGTCGTGCTCGCCCGAGATCACCTTGAGCAGCGTCGACTTTCCCGCGCCGTTGGCCCCAACGAGGGCGTAACGCTTGCCGGGATCGAAGCGCATCGAGACATTTTCGAAGAGGACCTTCGGACCGAACCGCTTGGAGAGCTTGTCGAGCGTGATCATCGCGGCGCCGGCACTAGCACGAAATCTCACGGCTCGCCGCAAGGAGTTCTTCTTCGTCGGCTCTCCGTTCCGAGGTACGCTCCCCGCAGTTTCCAGGAACGAAGGACGCCCGATCGAATGTCCCCGCCCCCCTCGCCAGCACGCCCCACGGATCTCGCGCGTGACCTCTTTCAGCTCGGCGTCCGCGCGGGCGACACGTTGATGATCCACGCGTCGCTCCGCGCCATCGGGCCGGCTGAAGGTGGCGCGCGCGGCGTCCTCGACGCCCTCGACGAGGCCGTCGGAGACGACGGAACGCTCTTGATGGTCCTCGGCGCGCGCGACGATTGGGCCTGGGTGAACGAGCTGCCCGAGGGCGAACGCGCGGCCCGGCTCGCCGACGCCGAGCCCTTCGACGCGCAAAGGACGCCCGCGGAGCCGGAGGTCGGTCACCTCGCCGAAGCCTTCCGGCAGCGGCCGGGGACGCGGGTGACGGACCACCCCGAGGGGCGATTCGGCGCCCGGGGCGCGCGGGCCGAAGAGCTCCTCCGTGATCCGCCATGGCACGATTACTACGGGCCCGGATCACCACTCGAACGGCTCTGCCAGGCAGGCGGACGTGTCCTCCGCCTCGGCGCGGATCCGAATACCACCACCGTGCTTCACTGGGCAGAATATCTCGCAGATGTACCGAACAAACGGCGGGTGCGCCGATACCGTCGGGTCCTCGGAGACGCGGGACCGGAGATCCGGTATGTCGATTGCCTCGACGACAGCGAGGGGATCGTCGATTGGCCCGGCGAGGATTATTTCGCGCGGATCTTGCAGGACTACCTGGCCACGGGCCGCGCGCGCCGCGGGACCGTCGGCCGGGCGCCGAGCGAGCTCATCGAGGCCGCGGACCTCGTGGAGTTCGGCGCGGCGTGGATGACGGATCGATTCGGGACGCCATGTCGATGAGCGATTGTGAACCGGCGCCGCCCGGAGAGGCCCCTGCCCAGCGTTTGCCCACGGACCACCCGGACGTGTGGATCGAGCGGCCCGACATCCTGCACGTCACGATGCGCGGCACCGTCGACGTGGCGGAGGCCATGCCCCTGCTCGCGGCGCAGTTCGCGGCCGGCGCCGAGTGGCCTCACGCCATCGTGCTTTGCGACGTCTCCGGCCTCGAACACTTGACCATGGCCGCACGTCGCGCCTTCGCCGAGACACGCGACATCGGGCCTCGGCGGGCCATCGTCGTGATCGGGGCCAATCCGATGTTGCGGACCCTCGCCGATCTCCTCTTTCGCGCGGTCCGCGCGCTCCGCCCCGCGCACCCGAGCCCGACCCGCTTCGTGCGTGACCTCGCCGAGGCCCGCGCCGCCGTCCCCGAGCTCCGCCGGATGCTCGGGGCTCCGCGCTGAGCGCCGCCGAGCTGCCTGCCACGACCGGGCGCCGCGGTGCGTCCGGACCGTGTTATCCTCGCGCCATGAACGACCTCCCGGCGCGCGTCCTCGCCTTGCCCGTTTCCCTCTTGCTGATGGCCTCCGTGGTGATCGTGAGCCTGCTCGGGTTCGTCTCCGAGCCCGTGAAACGCGCGCTGATCCTGAACCCCTATCAGGTCCGCAAGAAAGGCCATCTCCATCGCCTGCTGACCGCGGGATGGCTGCACGCGGATTTCTCGCATCTGGCGTTCAACATGTTCTCGCTGTACTTTTTCACGGAACAAGCCATCCGCGTCCTCGGCGTGACGCGTTACCTCGTGCTGTACGTCTCCGCGGTGGTCGTCGCGTTCATCCCGACGACCCTGCGGCACATGAAGAAACCGAATTACAACTCGCTCGGGGCCTCGGGCGCCGTGGCCGCCGTGATGTTCAGCGCCGTCCTCCTCGTCCCGAACCTGAAGCTGCAGCTCATGTTCCTGCCCATTCCGATCCCGGGCATCATCTTCGCCTTTCTCTACCTGGCCTATAGCGCATGGCACTCCATCGCGGCCGGGGACGACATCAATCACGACGCCCATTTCTCCGGCGCGGTCTACGGCGCCCTGCTCACCTGGCTCTTCGAGCCGACGCGCGTGGAGCGCACGGTGAAGAGCTTCTTTTGACCGGCCAGAACGCCGGAACTTCCCTCTTGTCCCGAGGACGCCGCGGTGGAAAACTCGCACGTGATGTCCAGACGCTCGCGCCTCGAACGCCCCGGTATCTGCCTTTTGCTCGGCCTCTCCCTCCCGGCTTGTATCGCCGACGATTACACACCCCCGGGCGTGGAGGGGCCGGACTGCACGTCGATCACCGAGCTCGTCCCCGGCCAGCCGCAGGACCTGGTGGATGACACGGGCCGGGGGAGGGACTTCGTGACCGAGAGCCCGGATTTCAGCGAGTGCATGGCGGGGGAGCGACGCGGCAAGGAGCTCATCTTCGGCGTCATGCCCACGAAGTCGGGCAAGCTCGTCGCGACGGTCCAGTCCGATTACGCGCACCACTGGCTGCACACGTGGGACGCGTGCCCGGGGAGCGACGCGGACTTGCTCGACTGTTCGTTCGGTTCGACGACCGAGGACACCGACGTCAACCAGGTCGATGAGGTCCAGGCCGGCGAAACCTATTACGTCGTCGTCGACGGCTGGATGGGCGAGACCGGCACGTTCCAGCTCACGCTCGAGCTCTTTTGAGCGCGCGTCACTCGACGACCGCCTGCATGAACCCCTTCATGAAGGCCCGATATTCACGCGTCGGGATCATGTCCATCATCCGCGGCACGCGCGCCTTCAGCCATTGCAGGATCGCCAGCGTGTCGCGCTTCATGACGAGCACCATGAGCTCGCCGATCACGTCCTCGCCCAGGTCGCTCCCCACGATGGAGAAGATCTGCCGGCCGAGCTCGTAGCCGCAATCGGTGAAGCTCTTCTCGCCCGAGCGCGCCGCGTACACGAGGACCCGGAAAAACATCGGGCAAGCGTTCGAGGCGGGAGCTCGACGCGGGAGGGTCCGCGGGCGGGCCGGGCTCTGGAGGCGGATGGCATTTTTCGCTTTCGGGGTCATGCCGAAGGCGCTGCGAAGATCGTACCGGGACGATCTGCGCCTTCGGCGCCCACGTCAGCCGATGGGCCTGACCGCCGCGCGGAACCCCTCGGGGTCGAGCGTGTTCAACACCTCGCCCCTCCGGAGCCCGCCTCGCCGCGCCACACCGACGCCGAAACGCAGCGAGGAAAAACCCTTCGTCGAATGCGCGTCGGTCGAGACGACGAAGCGGATCCCCCTCTTTTTCGCCTCCTTCAGCCAGCGCGGCTCCATGTCGAGCCGGTAGGGGTCCCCGTTGACCTCGATCGCCGCCCGGGACTCCGCGATCACGTCGAGCACCTCCTCGACCCGGCAAGCGAAGGGCTCGCGCCGCAGCAGCAGGCGGCCGAGCGGGTGGCCCCATATCTTGAAGATCGGCTGCCGCATCGCCTCCACGAGCCTCTGCGTCATCGCCGCCTCGTCCATCTTCATGCGTGAATGGACGCTCGCGATCACCACGTCGAGCTGCTCCAGGATCGCGTCGGGGTAATCGAGCGCGCCGGTCGCGAGGATGTCCGACTCCGTCCCTCGCAGGAGCTTGATCTTCACCCGCTCCTGCACGCGCGCGATCTCGTCCCATTGCGATTTGAGGCGATCGAGCTCCACGCCCCTCGCGTAATGCGCCGTGGGCGAATGATCCGTGATCGTGAGGTATTTCATCCCCATCGCCTCGGCCGCGCGCGCCATGTCCTCGATGGTGTCGTTGCCGTCGGAGAACACCGTGTGGCAATGCACCATGCCCTGGATGTCGCCCAGCGTGACGAGATCGTCGAAGCCGCCCCCGCGCGCGGCCTCGATTTCGCCGTCTCCCTCGCGGAGCTCGGGCGGCACGGGCGCGAGGCCGAGCGCCCTGTAGATCTGCGCCTCGCTCTCCAGGCCCACGAGCTCGCTCGCCCCGCCTCCGCCGCGCTCCACGCTCGCTCGCCCGAGCTCGGCGAGGTGCGCCGGAGCGCCGGTCCACGTCAAGAGGGCCGCCGCGTAATGGGCGGGGGGCGCCACGTGCACCGCGGCCGGCACGTCTCCGGCGAGGAAAAGATCGATTCGTGAAGCTCCCCGGCTCCGCACCCGCGTCACCCGCGGGAATCGCGCCGCGTGGTCGAGCACGGCGTCCGCCTCGTCGCTCGCCACGACGACCTGCACGCCTGTGACCGTCTCGCAAAAACGACGCGCTTCGCCGGCGAGATCCGCCTGCTTCACCTCGGGGAGGGCGCGGAGGTGCTCGATCAGCGGCTCCGCGACGCCGAGCGCGTCGACGAGCAGCACCCTCGCCTCGCGCGCCTCTCGCTGCGCGATGGCCTCGAGCAGGCTCTGCTGCGTCTTCGGGCCGAATCCCTTCACCGACCGGACGCGCCCCGCGAGGCACGCCTGCCGGAGGTCCTCCACGCTCGTGATCCCCAGGGCGTCGTGCAGCACCTGCACTTTTTTCGGGCTGAGCCCCGGGATCTCGCAGAGCTCGAGCACGCCGGGCGGCAGCTCGGCGCGCAGCTTGGTGAGCAGCTCGGAGCGCCCGGCGCGGACCATCTCGGTGATGACCGAGGCGAGCGACGCGCCAATGCCTGGCACCTGGGTCAACCGCCCCTCCTCGACCAGCCGCGCGAGGTCCTCGGAGAGGGCCTCGACCGAGGCCGCGCCATTCTCGTAGGCTTGCGCCTTGTACGAGCTCTCCCCTTTGCATCGGAGAAGCGCGCCGATCTCGCGAAGCGCTCGGGCGACATCGAGCTTGTCCACCATCGTGCTCATGATCTCCAGCGCGATCAACAGGCACAGGAGCCGCGCCCTGTCAAGGGCGCCCCGGCTGACGCCGCGGCTTCGAGGTGATGCGGATTCCCCCGTGCGAGCCCGTTTTACGCGCCGTTTTTGCTTGGTTTCATGGATCGGTTTCGGCACGATCCATCGGCCTGGTCGTTTCTCGGGACGCCCGATGAGGGAGAGGCATACGGTATTTTTCGAGCAGCCAGATACGACCGTGTGGAGGATGGTCGGTGACATCCGCGAGGCGGAGATGCGCGAGCTCACGCTGCTGGAAAGGTCCTTCATCGAGGGCCGCCCCTATCTCCTCAAGCTCGTGGACCTCTCGCGCATCGGGTCCGTCAGCGCGGGCGCGCGCAAGGCGGGGGCGGAGAAGGTGCACGACGTCCCCGTCCTCGGCGTGGCCATCTTCGGCGCGCACTTCGCGATCCGCGTCCTCGCGGACCTCGTCGTGCGCGCCGGCAACTTCATCCGCCGAATCGACGCCGTTCCCACACGTTATTTCGCGACGGAAGCCGAGGCCCGCGCCTGGCTCGCCGAGCGACGCGCCCTCATCGCCGCCGAGGCGATCGGCGCCTCCTCGTCCGCGCCGATCGGCGTGCCCGAGAACATGCGCCGATCACGATCCTTGGAGGTGCAACCTTTTGCCAGGCCCTCGATCGAGGCGAAAGCCTCTTGGGAGAGGCTCCCCGCCTCTGCTAGGATGGTCCTCGTGACGACGCCAAACGACGTGATGGACGACGCGCCGAGCACGCGGAAGCTCCTCCCCGATACGCTGGAGCGCGAGCGTGCCGAGCGCACTTCCCACGCGGCCCCTGCCCCGCGCGGCGCGCTCTACGAGATCGTCATATCGTACAAAGAGCCGACGTTCGCCGAGCACGCGGGCCACGAGGCCCGGATCTTCCGCGGCACGTTCCGGATCGAGGCCGCCGACGAGGACGACGCGCGTGTCCGCGCCATCGCCGAGTTCCGCCGCATCCAGGCGAGCTCGTCGGTGGGCTGGCAGCGCGAAATCGTCGACATCACCTGTCGCCGCGCCGAAACCTGATCACGCGGGCCGCGCGGCGCACGTCATGCGAACCCTCCTCTGCGGTCTCTCGGCGCTCACCCTCCTCTCGCTCTCCTTCGCGGCCCGCGCGGACGACGCCGATGCGGGCCGCCCCGCGGGCGGCGCGACCAAAACCGTCGCGAAGGACAAACCCCTCGCGGCGAAGCAAGGAGAGGCGCCCGCGCCGCCCGACGAGCCCCGCCCGCGCTCGCTCGACCTCGGCGTCTTCTGGCTCCCCTGGGGAATGCACTACACCCGCGCGGCCCTCGGCGCGACGCTCGGCTACAAGATCCCGCTCGTGCAAAAGAAGGGGATCCTGTGGGATTCGACGAACGTCACCTTCGGCGTGCGTGACGTCTACGGCTTCGTCAACAACACCTTCGGGCCCTTCGTCGACATCACGCCGATCGCCTTCTTCCGCCTCCAGGTCCAGGGCGCCTACGATTACTTCATTCGCGAACCGTTCAATGGTGGGCTCCGCGTCATGACCCCGCTCGGCCGCCAGCGCGTCGCCTCCCGCCAGATCCGGCGAGGGGACACGTCGTCCGTCGACTGGGTGAACCAGGAGGACGGCAATGGAATGGATAACCGCGACAACTTCCTCGCCCCCATCAACCAGGGCGGTCTCCGGCTCCGGGTCCTGCCCACCCTCCAGGGCAAGGTCGGCCCCATCGCCTTTCAATACAACCTCACCGGCGACTGGAATTTCTACAGCGCGCCCGGCGCCGGCGCCGACGACGTTTATCACGATACGTTCACCTTCACGCTGCGCAAGATCCGGGACTTCAGCCACGCGCACGAGCTCCTCGTGGCCTATTCGGCCCCCGTCCCTCGGCCGGGCGAGCTCCTGCTCGGCCTGAGCGGCCGGTATCAACGCGTCCTCGGCACGGGCCTCGAGCAGCTCTCGCTCAATGCGGTCGCCTTCTTCCGGCTGCCGAAGAAGTTCTCGCAGGACCGCATCTCGCCCTTCGCCATCGCGCAGCTCGGCACGAACCTCATCGACCCGATGTGGCAATACGCGTTCTCCTGGATCCTCGTCGTCGGCGCTGATTTCAACCTGTACAAATCGAAGACCCGAGCCCAGGATCGGCGCACGAGCCATCCATGAGAGACACCGAAGACCTCCGGTCCAGGTTCCGCGCCCGCTTCGGGAACAAGGGCCGGCCGCTCCGCGCGTTCTTCGCCCCGGGCCGCGTCAACCTCATCGGCGAGCACACCGATTACAATGACGGGTTCGTCCTGCCGGTCGCCCTCGAGCTCGGCGTCACGGTCATCGCCGCGCCCCGCGACGACCGCCGCATCCGCGTGCACAGCCAGGACCTCGGACAGACCGCCGAGCTCGACCTCGACAGGCCCGGCCCCGGAAAAACCGGGCGCTGGCTCGATTACATCGAGGGCGTCGCGCACATGGTCGATTCGCGCATCCAGGAGCTCCGCGGCGCCGACCTCCTCGTCGCGGGCGACGTGCCGCGGGGCGCGGGCCTCTCCTCGTCGGCGGCCATCGAAATCGCGACCGGCTTCGCGCTCCTGTCGCTCGCGGGCGCCTCGGTCGACCGCGTCGCCCTCGCCCTCGCCGGCCAGGCCGCCGAGCATGGCTTCGTGGGTACACGTTGCGGGATCATGGACCAGCTCGTCTCCACGTGTGCCGACGCGAGATCGGCGTTGCTCATCGATTGTCGCTCGCTCACGACGGAGCCCGTCCCCTTGCCCGGCGGCCCCTTTTCCATTCTCGTCACCGACACCCGCAAGAGACACGCCCTCGCCAGCTCCGAATACAATACCCGCCGCGCGGAGTGCGAGCGCGGCGTCGAGCTCCTCCGCGCCGCCCTCCCCGAGGTTCGCGCGCTCCGCGACGTCACGCTGGAGGCCTTCGAAAGGCACGTTTCCCTCCTCCCCGAGCCCATTCTCCGCCGCGTGCGTCACGTCGTCACCGAGAATGCCCGCACGCTCACGGCGGTCGACGCGCTCCGCCGCGGCGACGTCGCGGCCGTGGGCGTATTGTTCGTCGCGTCCCACCGATCCTTGCAGCACGACTACGAGGTGAGCTGTCCGGAGCTCGACGCGCTCGTCGACCTCGCCATCGCCCAGCCGGGCGTCCACGGCGCTCGCATGACCGGCGGCGGTTTTGGGGGCTCGACCGTCTCCCTCGTCGATGAATCCGCGCAAGGCGCGGTCATGGCCGCCGTCCGCGAGGGTTATCGCCGCCGCTTCGGCGTCGAGCCCGGCTTCCTCGTCACGCACGGCGGGGCGGGCGCGCGCGAGATCGATGGCTGAGCCGCAAAACCTCTTTTCGCCCGCGCGCGGCCGGCCTATAAAGCTGCCTGCATCATGAACATCGCCCGCCTCGCCCGCCTCGGTTACGCCGCGCTCACCAGGGATCCACACCCGCCGCCGTGCGTGCTCGGCGCCGAGGACGCGCTCTCCTCGTTACGCTCGGCCCTGCCGGCGGGTTTTTTGCTCGGCACCGCCACGGCCTCGCACCAGATCGAGGGCGGGCTCGATAACGACTGGACCGACTGGGAGCGCGGCGCCCACCCGGGCGGCGAGCCGCACATCAAGGATCGCGCGGTCTCGGGCGCCGCGTGTGATTCGTGGAGCCGCATCGACGAGGACATCGGGCTCATGCGCCGCCTCGGCGCGAACGCATATCGATTCAGCGTCGAGTGGAGCCGCCTCGAGCCCACGGAGGGCGCCTGGAACGAGGACGCCGCGGATCGATACCTCGCCTGGGCGAACGCCCTGCGCGCCGCCGGGATCGAGCCCATGGTCACGATCCACCATTTCACGTTGCCCCGCTGGGTCGCGACGCAGGGCGGATGGATGAACGATCGGACGATCGAGCTCCTCGCGGCCTTCGCGCGCAGGGTCGCGAAGAAGCTCGGATCGGCCGTCGATCTCTGGTGCACGATCAACGAGCCGAGCGTGGTCGCGGCGCTCTCGTACGTGAAGGGGATCTTCCCGCCCGGGCTCGAGGATCCTCGAATCGCCGCGCACGTGATGGCCCGCATGCTGAAGGCTCACGCGCGCATGACCGAGGCGATCCGCGAGGTGGACACCACGGACGCGGACGGCGATGGGCGGGCCACGCGTATCGGCATTGCGCACCACGTCCGCATTTTCCAGCCAGCGACGCGCTCCCCGCTCGACCGGCTCGTCGCCGGTCTCACCGACCGCTTCTTCAACGAGGCCGTCGCGTCCGCGCCCTTCACGGGCCGCATCGAGCTCGCGATCCCCGGCGTCGTCGAGGTCGACGAGGCCGTCCCCGGCCTCCTCGGCTCGTTCGATTACATGGGCATCAATTACTACACGCGCGACCACGTGAAGGCCGACCTCCGCGATCCTGCCTTGTCGAAACAGTTCGTGCCCGCCGATCGGCCCGTCAACGACCTCGGCTGGGAGATCTACCCGGAGGGCCTCTACCAGGTCCTCAAGCGTTATGGCGCGCTCGGCCTGCCGGTGTACGTCACGGAGAACGGCATCCCCGACAAGAGCGGCGACGTCCGCCCCTCCTTCTTGCGCTCCCACTTCGAGGCGCTCGTGCGCGCCGCTCGCGAGGGCGTCGACGTGCGTGGTTATTTCCACTGGTCTCTCCTCGACAACTTCGAATGGGCCGAGGGCTACGAGCCTCGCTTCGGCCTCTTCCGCGTCGACTTCGACAGCCCCGACAAACGGCGCTCGCCCACGCCCGCCGTCGAGACCTTCCAGGAGATCGCGCGCGGGCTCGGGCTCGAGCCCGAAGCGGGCTAGGGCCCGACATGCGACTCTCGCGCCCCCGCGGCGAGCTCCGGTACCGCACGCGCCGCGGCACGTTTTTTCTGCATTTCGACGCTTCACGGCCGGGCCTCGTCGAGGACGGGAAGGTCCGCCTCGCCATCGCCGAGGACGCGGGCGATGGCCTCTCCGTCACGCTCCACGCCGATGTGGACCTCGCGGTCGAGGCGCTCACCCTGCGTTACGAGTTCCCCGTTCGCGAGGGCGATCGGTTTTTCCTGAATGGTTACCAGTCCTGGACCGACACGCGCGAGTTCTCCCCGGACGAACGTATCCACCCCTTCCCGCCCCTCGCCCGACCCGCGCTCGAACGGTTCTTTCGGACGAACCATTACGGCGACTACGATATCGTCCCGCCCTCGGGACGGAGCCTGCACGGCTTCACCTATTTCTACCTCCGCGAGGCGGAGGGCTCGGCGATCGAGCTCCTCGGCTCGCTCTCCGAGCGCGAGGGGTTCACCGTCTTCCGCGTCCTGCCGGAGGAAGGACGGCTCGTCGTCCAGAAGGATTGCGAGGGGCTGAACCTCCGCGCCGGGTCGACGTGGAAGGCCCTTCGGCTCCACCGGGGCGTCGGCGACGAACACCAGGTCTTCGATACGTATCTCCGCCGCTTCCACGCCACGAGCGGCGTCGTGCCTCGCCCCGCCGCGCCCGGGACCGGCTGGACGAGCTGGTATTACCATTACACGAACATCAACGAGTCGATCGCCCTGAAGAACCTCGACGCGTTCTCGCGGCGCAGGATCCCGATCGACGTCTTCCAGCTCGACGACGGCTGGCAAGGCGCCGTCGGTGATTGGCTCGACGTGAACACGAAGTTCCCGCGGGGCCTCGCGTTCCTCGCGGAGCGTATTCACGAGGCGGGGTATCGCGCCGGCCTCTGGCTCGCGCCGTTCGTCGCGGAGAAATCGTCGCGCCTCGTCGCCGATCACCCCGCGTGGCTGCTCCGCGACGAGCGCGGCGAGCCCGTCCCCGCGGGAAACTCGGCGCTCTGGAGCGGCGATTTCTACGGCCTCGACCCCTTTCATCCGGGCCTCCGTGATCACCTCGCGCGGGTCTTCGACACGATCCTCGGCGCCTGGGCCATGGACCTCGTGAAGCTCGATTTTCTCTACGGCGCCTGCCTCGTCCCCCGCCACGGCAAGACCCGGGGCGAGATGATGACCTGCGCGATGGAGCTCGCGCGTGAGCTCGTGGGCGACAAGATGATCCTCGGCTGCGGCGTCCCGCTCGGGCCTGCCTTCGGCCGCGTCGAGTATTGCCGTATCGGCCCCGACGTGGGCCATGAATGGAAGAATACCCTCACGCGTGGCCTCGGCATCCGCGAGACCATCTCCACCGTGACGGCCCTCGAGAACGCCGTCGGCCGTCATCACCTCTCGGGGCGAGCCTTCCTGAACGACCCCGACGTGTTTTTCCTCCGCGACCTTTCCTTCGGGCACGAGCGATTCGACCCTTTTTTGGCCCTCCAGCAGGCCCGCTGGGGAAAGAAGCAGCCCCTCTCGCGCGACGAGAAATACACTCTGTTTCTCCTGAACAACCTCTTCGGCCGGCTCGTGTTCACCTCCGACGACATCGACGAATACGACGACGAGGTGATGGACCTCTATCTCTCCTCCTTCCCGCTCCGTGAAAAAGAGGACGTGCGGGCCTCGCTCGCCGGCGCCCCGCCTGCCTTCGGGGAGGTCGGCGGGTTCTACGAGGTCCATTTTCGCATCGGCGAGCTCCGGTACACGGTCCTCGCGAACCTCTCGGACGCGCCCGCGCGCCGCGCCCTCGAAAAGGACGCATTCTCGCGCGGCATCCGCGGCGAGGCGTGTTTTCATTCCGCGGGCGAGGTCGTCTCCCTCCCGCCCCACGCGTCGATCTGCCTGCTCGAGGACGGCGGAGCCGAGGCCCGCCTCGTCGGCTCCACGTCGAGCCTCTTTCCCGGCTCGGACATCCATTCCCTCGCGCCGGACGGCGAGGGCGGCCTCCGCGCCCTGCGCGCACCGCGCGCCCGCGGCCGCGGCCTCGTCTTCCTGCGCCCCCACGCGGGCGAGCCCGGCGCCCGGGTGAACGGTGTGTTCATTTCCGCCAAACCTCACGGTCGCCGCGGGAGCCTCGTCGCCATCCCGGCCGCGTCCCTCCCCGAGGCGCCCGCCGAGGCCGTCAGCCGTGTTTCTTCTGATGCCACGCCCACGCGTGGGCGATGATCGTCTCGAGCTCGGGATACCGCGGCGACCAGCCGAGCCGCGTGCGCGCGCGCTCGCTCGACCCCACGAGCGCCGGTGAATCCCCGGCCCTGCGCGCGGCCTTCTCCACGACGATCGTGCGTCCCGTGACCCGCTCTGCCGCCGCGATCACCTCCCGGACCGAAAAACCCCGACCATTGCCCAGGTTCACCGCCATACTCGCCCCGCCGCCGAGCAGATACTCGAGCCCGAGGACGTGCGCGTCCGCCAGGTCCGAGACGTGGACGTAATCACGGATGCACGTCCCGTCCGGCGTATCGTAATCCTCGCCGAAGATCCGGATCGACGGACGTTTGCCGAGGGCGGCGTGGAGGACGAGCGGGATCAGGTGCGTCTCGGGGTCGTGATCCTCGCCGAGCAAGCCGCTCGGGTGCGCGCCGGCCGCATTGAAATATCGAAAGCTCACGGACCTGAGGCCCCAGGCGGTCTCGCACTCGGAGAGGATCGCCTCCACCACGAGCTTCGACCGGCCATACGGGTTCAGCGGATTCTGCGGGTGATCCTCCGGGATCGGGATGACCTCTGGCACGCCGTAGGTCGCGCAGGTCGAGCTGAACACGAACGTCCCGACGCCGGCCGCCTGCATCGCCTGGAGCAACGTGACCGTGCCGGAGACGTTGTTCTCGTAATACCTGAGCGGATCGGCGACGGACTCGCCGACCTCGATGAACGCGGCGAAATGCATCACGGCGTCGATCCGCTCGCGCGCGAAGATCGCGTCGAGGGCGGCTCGGTCACGGGTATCGGCCTGGATCACGGGCGCGCCGAGGGCCTGCTCGATCGGCTCGTGGTGGCCTTTGCTCAAATTGTCGAGCACGAGCGGCCGGTAGCCGCGCTCCGCGAGGGCGAGGGCCGCGTGCGAGCCGATGTACCCGGCGCCGCCGGTGACGAGGACGGTCCTGCGAACGGTGGTCATGGGCCTCCGGGACGAGCCGGCGAAGCGTACCCGAAGGCTGCCGGCCCGACAAGCGATCGCGCTCAGCGCAGCACGTTCAGGGCCTGCGTGACGAGCAGCGCATTGATGAAATCGATGAGGAAGGCGCCCACGATGCTCACCGCGAAAAACGCCTGCGGCGCCGGGCCCGATTTCCGCACGATCTCGTTCATGCAGGCGAGCGAGTTCGCCGTCGTGCCCAGCATGAACCCGCAATACCCGCCCGCCATGACCGCCGAGGTGTAGCTCCGGCCCATCATCCAGTAAATCGCCGTCCAGCAGAGCCCGATCGTGAGCACCACCTGGCCGATCAGGATCAAGAGCACGGGCAGCGCGAGCGTCTGGAGCTGCCAGAGCTCCAGCGTGAGGAGCGCCATCACGATGAAGAGCTCGAGCGCGATGCCGCCGATCGCCTCCATCTTGTCCTGATCGATACCGGCGAACTGCAGGCGATCGTCGAGGTTGCGCATCACGCCGGCCACGATCATCGCCCCGATGTACGCGGGGAGCGTGAGCTTCCAGGCGGAAAACTGCGCCGAGAGCAGCGAGCCGAGCGCCATCGCCACGCCGAGCGCGATGATGTGCGAGAGGTAATCGCCGTGCCTCTCGGAGGGCCCCGCGTCGATGTCGATCGCGGGCGCGGGCATCGCGTCGCTCGCGCCCGGACGCAAGGCGTGGCGGCGAATCAAGAAGCTGCCGACGAAGCCGCCGAGCAGACCACTCACGGTGATCCCGAAGACGGCCGACGCGAGGCCAATCGCGGTCGCGCCCGGGACGCCGGCCTCCTCGAAGACCGGGCCAAACGCGAGCGCGGTGGCCGGCCCGCCCGTGAGCGACACGGCGCCCGGAATGACGCCGAGCAGCGGGGGCAAACCCATCACCTTCGCCGCCCCTGCGCCCCAGCCCATCTGCGCGAGCAGGCCGAGGACCGCAGCGCCGAGGAAAATGGCCACGCGCCTGCCGCCGAGCGCGAGCAGCCTCAGGCTCGCCGTCATCCCCACGGTCGTGAAGAACGCGATCATGAGGATGTCGCGCAGGGCGAGGTCGAACTTGAAATTGCAGACGCGATCCCGCAAGGCGAGGCCGACGATCGCGTACACGAGGCCGCCGAGGATGGACGCGGGGATGCTGAGCCGCTCGAAGACGGGCGCGAGGCGCCGGATCCCCCGGCCGAGGACGAGGCCGAAGCAGGCGAGGCCGAGGACCTGAATCGAGGAAATCGAGTAGGTAGGAACGTCCATGAAAAGGAGCGCGCCTCAGGGCGAGAGGACGCCGGTGATCGCCTCGGCGTACACGCGCTTCGCCTGGACCTTGAGCGGCGCCGCGCTGTCGAACTCCTCCCGTACGCCAATGCGGAGATAATAATAATACCCCACGTCGAGCAGGCCGTCCGGGATCCGGAACGTGGTGTCCCGCGTCGAGAACGAGGCCATGGTCCGCGTGAGCGCCCCTCCGGGATCGAGGCGCCGGAGCGTGATGACGTACGCCGCCGCTTTGCCGAGCGAGGGCGCGCTCCACGTCACCGTGGGCGTCTTTCCGATGCCGAGGCGCTCTGCATACGCGGGCTCGCCATTCACCCGGACGTCGAGCGGAGGGCCGAGCGTCGGCGCGATCGCGCCGGAGAACGAGGAGGCGGGGCCGGTGCGGCCCACGGCCACGGCGGTGGTCTTCGGGACCCCCGTGGGCGCGACGTGCGTCACGGCATACGAGACCTGCACGGCGGCGACCTCCGCCCATTCCGCGGGGAATGGATTGCCATACACGAGCTCGGCGGGAGGCTGCGCGTTCGGGAGGCCGGAGAACAGGAGCAGATCGGGCGTGGGCGACACGGACGTCTTTTCGAGGCCGCCCGGCTCCACGCCGATTCGAACGTCCTTACCCGCGATCGTCGCCTCGGGATGGACGCTCTCGGCGAGGGCCCCGAACGCGGCGTCGTCGAACGAAACGGCGAGCTTCTTCGTGGGCGCATCCACGAACGAGCCCTGGACGGGCGTGGTCGCGCCCTCCGCGAGCGTGAACGAGGTGGGGCCCAGCCCCTTGCGCACCGCTCGATAAGGCGTGCTCAGGCCGGTCGTCCCGACCATCTGCGTGAAATAGGCCTGATCCCCGGCGCCCCCCGCGATGATGTTCGGCACGGTGAGCCCGGACGTGAGGAAGCGGTGATTCGTGAGCTCCGTGGTGTCCATGGCAGGGAGCATGGTCGCCGGCTCGAGCGTGCCCATCGTGCCCGCGCCGAGCGAGAAGATTTCGAGGCTCGAACCTTCCCCCCACGGGCTCAATCCGTCGAACGTGACCTCGAGCTCGGTGGCGTCGAGCGTGATCGGATCGGCGTCGGGGCGGCCCACGAAGACGCGGCCGAGGTCCACCGTGCGCGGCGCGTTCATGACGAACCGCGGCGGCCGCGTCCCCGTGCCGAAGAGCTCGATGAATCGGAGATCGTAGGGCCCCTCCGGCACGTCTCGAATGACGAAGGAGCCGTCCTCCGCGACCTCGGCCAGAAACTCCTGCTCGGCGCCGTCCGCGTCGAGGACGACCGCGGCAATCTCGAATTGTCCGGGGTCACGGACATTCGTCACCTCTCCGCCGTCGGTCAGGTGGACATCGACGATCTTGCCCGTGACGTCGAAGAAAGGCGGGGCCGGGGTCTCGCCGCCGCCGCAGCCGAGCGCCCCGAGGAGGCATAAAGAGGAGGCACCGAGGAAGAACCGCATGCCCCGGCCTACCACGGAGAGGCCCGCGCGAGAAGACCCGTTTGTACGCTCGAATGCCCGATCAGTCGCGCAATAAGACCTCGAGCTCCAGGACGACGAGCGGCATCACGCCCGCGAGGCCCTCGCGGCGGAACGATTGCATCGTCACGGTGGAGCCCGGCTTGCCCATCGCGGCCATGAGGCCGGAGAAATACCCGAGCTGCATCGGGACGAACCACGGCATGATCCAGACGGGCAGGTTCCGCTCGACGATGCGGATCCGGCCCGGGCCCTGCCGCTCGACGTCCCATTCACCAAAATCGTAATAGCGGCCGGCGAGCGGGCGCAGACGCGAATGCATGTCGTCGCTCGATTTGCCCTGCAACAAGGCCCGATAGGCGTGCTCCACGTCGTACGCGGCCTGCGCGCGCCCCTGCTGCTGCGCGAAGGTGTCGATCGGCGTGCGCGCGAGCGAGGCGAGGACGCCGCTGCCCGCGACGAGCGGATACACGTCGTAGAAGCTGCTCGCGAGGAACGGCTGACCGAAGAAGGCCTGCAAAGCTGGCGTCGGCAATGCCGCGGCGAACGCCGACGTCCCGCCCTCGACGCGGCTCGTCACGAGGTGGGCGAGGCCCCGATACGCGATCCCCTTGATCCGGAACGTCCCCTCTCCCGGCGGAGACGGTAGATCCAGGTACCAGGAGCGCTCGCCCGTCGCCGTCGGCGGGCGCGTCGAGGGGCGCGACGGGCGCTCGGACGAGCTCGGCGCCCAGGTCTCCGAGGAGCGCGGCGCGCCTTCGCTCGACGAGGGCGGCGGCCGGCTCGGCCTGAGGGCGCTCCACGCCGGACCTGCGGGCGCGCGATCACTCGGCCCCGCGCGGTCAGAGACGGGCGCGACGAGGGACGGCGGTGGGGTCGTTCGACGTGGAGGCGTTTGCATGCCAGAACCCGGGCCCGATCGGCCGGACGATCCGCAGCGTACAACGATCCCGGTCTCCGTGGCGAGCGAATCACGCGCGCCGCTCACGCGGGCTCGAGGAGCTTCGACCCCACGTACATCCGGGCCATGCTCTGGATCCGCTCGGCCTGCCTGGCGTCGAGGAACGGGGGCACCTTCCCCGTACGCGAATAACTCATCACGTTGTCGGTCACGTCGCTGTGGCCGAGGCCGAAGAAATGGCCGAGCTCGTGTGCAAGTGTGCTCGGCCGCGCGCTCGCCGCGACGATCACCCAATGCTTGGCCGGCGTCTTCCTGTGCCGCCAGTGCACGCCCATCCGGAAGAGCTTCGGATCGTCCACGTCCCGCAGGGATGCCACGATCATCACGTTGATCCGCTTTGCCTCGAGGTGCGCGGCGAGCGCGTCCCTGTCGGCGCGTGTCTCCAGCCTGGCGAGGGCCGCCGGGAGCGCGCGGGCGCTCGTCTTGCGCAGCGTGACGCCGAGGGGCGTGAAGAGCCGCGTGACCTCGGCGATCTGCTCGTTGATCCACGCCTCGTTTTGCACCGCGACCGCGTCTTCCTCGGCGACGGCGAACGAGAGCGGGAGCGGGGGGATCGGCGCTGGTTCCCCCTTTTTCGCGAGGGCGCGCCTCGGGAGCAGCAAAGATCCCGCGAAGACGAGGCCCGAGGAGAGGATGGCGCGGCGAGAAAACATGGCGAGTGATCGAGAGACTAATCGATCGGGGCGGACGAGGCGAGCGTGCGATCACGACGCGGCGCGAGCAGGCACGCGCCCTGCCTTGCGATCGCGTTCATGCAGCACTCTGCCGTCGTGGCCATCATTCACGAAGACGAAGCCGTGGCGAGGTTGCTCGCCGAAGAGATCGAGGCGTCGGGCCTCCGCGCGGTCACGGCCGCGCTCGGCGCGCTCGTCTCGGCGCCGGACGAGGCGCTCGCGCTCCTCGCCCGGCACGACCCGCGTGTCGTCGTTTACGACGTCTCGCCGAACGACGAGAGCGTCCCGTTTCTCACGTTCCTGCGCAGCACCAAGGTCGGCTCGCGCCCCACGTTCGTCCTCACGACGACCGCGGGCCACGAGCACGAGCCGCTCCTGCGCGAGGCGATCGACCTCCGGAACTGCCCGCACGCGGTCGACACCCTCGTCTCCGCCGTGACGCGCGCCGCGTCCGCCAGGCGAGCGGCCTGATCCTACCCGAGCCAGCTCTCCTCGAACGTCATCCCCGTCGGCACCGGCGCCGCCGCGCCCGCCTCGATCATCCCCGCCACCGGATACGCGCAATAATCCAGGCTGAACGACCCTGCCGGCCTGTGATTGCCCGACAAACCAACCCCGCCAAACGGCAGCTTGCTGCTCGCGCCCGCCGTGCCCGTGTTCACGTTCACGCACCCGGCGCGCGCCTCCGCGAGGAACCGCTCGATCGCGCCCGGATCCTTCGTGAAGATCGACGCCGCGAGCCCGAAACGTGTCGTGTTGGCCTGCGCGATCGCCTCCTCCAGCGAATCGACGACGACATAACGGAGCAGCGGGCCGAACACCTCGACGTCCGCGCCCGGCCCCTCCTCGGCGAGCGTGAACCGATCGACGCGGACGATGCCCGGCGAGACGTAATGGCCCCCGGACGCATCCGGCAGGGCCCGCGCCGCGAGCCGGACCTCGGCCCCGCCGCCCGCGAATCGCTCTTGCGCCGCGAGCACGCCCGCGCGCGCCTCCGCCGAGATGATCGGCCCCATGAAGGGCTGCGGATCCGCGAGCGGATCGCCCACCCGCAGCCGCGACGCGATCGCCTCGATCGTCCGGACGAATCTCTCCGCCACGGCCCCGTGCACGACGAGCCGCCGCGTGCACGTGCAGCGTTGCCCCGTCGACACGAACGCCGAGCGCGCGACCTCGATCGCCGCCTGCCGCAGGTCCGCGTCGGGCAGCACGACCGACGGGGCATTGCCGCCCATCTCGAGCGCGAGGATACGGCCTGGAAAGTCGAGGCTCGCCTCCATGATGTGCCGGCCCACGGGCCACGAGCCCGTGAAGAGGACCCCGTCGATATCGGGGTTCGCGACGAGCCGCGACGCCACGCTCGCGCCGCCGTGCACGAGGTTCAACACCCCGGGCGGCGCGCCCTCGGCGACGAGCGCCTCGGAGAGCCACGCCGCGAGGGTTTGTCCGACCGCGGGCGCCTTGTCGCTCGGCTTGAACACCACGGTGTTGCCCAGCGCGAGCGCCGGGATGATGTGCCCGTTCGGCAGGTGCGCCGGGAAATTGAAGGGGCCGAGGACGGCCATCACGCCGTGCGGCCGGAACCACGCGCGCCCCGTGCGCGAGGGCGAGAGCGTGATCTCGAAGCCCGAGACGCGCCGGAGGCCACCGTGCTCGGAGGCGTCGAGCGTGATGTCGACCTTGGCCGCGAGCAGATCGGCCTCGGCCCGCGCGTCCCAGAGGGCCTTGCCCGTCTCGTCGCTGATGAGGCGGGCCATCTCCGCCGCGCGCGCCTTGCAGAGGTCGCGGAAGCGGCGGAGCGCCGAGAACCGCCGCTCGGCAGGCAGCGCCGCCCAGGCGGAGAGCGCGCGCCGGGCCGCCGCGACGGCCGCGTCGGCGTGCGCGGGCGCGGGGCTACCCTGCCAGACGACCTCGGCCGGACGCGCGGGGCTCCGGGAGGTGAGGGCGTCGCCGGGCAGCGGGACCCATTGACCTTCGAGGAGATCCGACGGCGCGTGCGCGAGGTGGGCAGACATCGGGCGGAAGGGTCCCGGGCGCCCGGGCCCTTGTCAAGGGTCACTGGGGCGCAAATGCGACGCCGCGGAAGACGGTATTCGTCGGCGCGATCGTGGCGACCGTGACCGGGGGGGACGCCGAGCCGTCGTCGAGCAGCGTGATGAGCTTGTTCGCGCTGCTGTCCGAGGTCGTCGCCACGACACGCACGCCCGCCCCCGTGGACGTCGCCGCGAGGCCCCGCACGCCGCTCGTCCCGTCGCTCCACGTCGCCACGAGGGACCACGTGCCGCCGTCGAACACGTATTTCTGGATTCCTCCGCCGCTCGCCGGGCTCCTGTCGTCCGCCACGTAGAGCGTGTCCGGCCCGGACACGGCGGCCGAGAGATCCAGCAGGGCAAACCCGTACGGGCTCGCGCCCACGGTGGGCAGGCCCGGCAGCGACGTCGCCGTTTGCCCGCTCGACGTGGGGGCGCCCGCGCCGACCTCGAAGACGTTGACGAACGTGCCCGCGCCCGAGGTCCCGTAGAGCTGGCCGTCGATGACGTGCACGCACCGGGTATTGAGCGGATTCGCGAGGACCTGCGCGCCGAACGTCGAGCCGACCGTGATGAAATGGACGCCGCCGGTCGTGGTGCTGTTGCCCGAGACCCAGATCGACGAGCCGTCCGTCGACGTCGCGCCGCGCACGTTGCTCGCGCTGAAGGCCCCCGAGACGAGCGTCGACGTGTTCACGTTGCCGAACGCGTCGACCCGGCCGACGACACGCGGGACGACGTCCGCCGATTGCGTGCTCACGTTCAGCGTCCCCACGCCTGCGGCATACCCGGCGAGCAGCACGTATTTGCCGTTCGCCGAGAGCGAGAGGTGACCCTCCGACGTCGCCGTCCCCGACAGCGTGAACGTGTAATTCGATCCCGAGGTCGCCTGCGGCATGCCGGTCGTCCCGGGCCCGCCGGGCGTGGCCGAGCCGTCCGTCAGCCGCCACTCGAGCGAGACCGGCGCCGCCGCGGACGAGAGCGCCGTCACGCCATCTCCGAGGCGCAGGAGCACGATGGGCAATGGCGCGCCGCCGCCGCCGCTGCCGCCCCCGCCGACGGACGAGCTCGCCCCGCCGCCGGTGCCTCCGCCGCCGCCCATCCCCGCGCTGCTGCTCGACGATTGTGCAGGCCCGCCCCAATCGTCTCCCCCTTCGCCCCCTTCGCCCCCGCCGCCGCCTGGGCGGGTGCTTCCTTTGGCGCAGGCGAACAGGACGAGCGGGGCGACGGCGAATGAAATGGCGACGAGGTATCGAGACGAATTCAAGCGTGCACCCTCCGGCAAAACGTGTTCGATACCGAATGCGTATGCCGGATTCGGCGGGGCCGCAAGGGCGAGGCTCGGGGGGTCGGCCAGAGAACGTCCGCGGGTGCGCGGCTTCGTGGCGCGTGGACCCCGCCCGGCCGTGGCCGGCTGCCCTTCTTGCCCGTGGTGGCCCCCACGCCCCGCCCGCGCCACGGATGACACGGATGAGGTGAGCCTCCCCCCGGCCGCGCCCATGCCAGCTCCCCCTGGAACGATCAAGCCTTATGTGCGGGGGGGCCAAACGTCCCCCCGCGCCCCTGGGCGCTGGCGGGTCCTCGGACGCCCGAACCGAAATCTGCGGGTCGGACGAACAGGGGGGTTTGTCTTCCGCGCATGTTGTGGTAGGGGGGAATCCTCGCTGACGAGAGGTGATCCATGCCCCGAAGAACCGAACCCAGCCCCTTCTCCTCCAAGGTCGGCGCGCGCATCCGCGAGCTGCGGCTCGAGCGCAACATGTCGCTGCCGGCCCTCGGCGAGGCCAGCTCGATCTCGAAAGGCCACCTCTCGAACATCGAGCACGGCTTCGCGGCAATCACGATCGAGACCGTGGATCGCATCGCCCGCGCGCTCGATATCCCGCCGCTCTACATCCTCGCCTTCCCCGGGGAGGACGAGCGCGCCCGCATCGCCGACGCCGTGCGCAAGCTGCCGAAGTCCGAGTGGAAGAAGCTCCGCAAGGAGATCGAGGGCCGCGTCCCCGCGCCGAAGAAAAAGGGTTGACAATCGCCCTCGACGTATCGAGCGGCCCGCGGCGGTGATCGCCCAATCCATCATGGCCGGCGCGTCCGCGGCCTACCTGCTCGTCAGCCTCCCCTCGCTCCTGCGCGACTGAGCCAATACGAGGTTTCGTCCCCCAATGGGGAGCGGCGCGACGGTCTCCGCGACCGTCCGCCGTGTCCCGCGGAGGGTCGTGCTGTCTCCGGAGACAGAAGGCCCCCTCTCGCAGAGGGTCGAGAGTCGCCTCCACGAGGGGTGGATCCGGTCGGGAGACGGGGCGATCCGGGGCGGAGCCGGGTTCGAAGGCCGCTCGAAGAGGGTCGAGAGCCACGCGGACGTCAGGTCCACGCGCCTGCGGAGACCGGTCGATCCGGTGCAGGGTGGGTCCGGTGTGACCGGGAAACCGTCGAGACGAGGGCGCGGACGGTTGGAAGTGCGCGCCGAGAGAGATGGGCCCCGGCCGGAGACGGTCGCGACCCTCTTCGAAGAGGGTCGATACCCCGGTGGAGGAGTGGTGTAAGCTTCACGCCATGGGGAGCTTCTTCCGACAAAAGACGCTCGCGTCCCTGCGTGGACCCGAGGAGATGACGATCACCGGTCGGGTCGCCTCCGCGAGCAAGGCGACGAGCCCCGTCACCGGCATGCGCGCGGCCCTCTTCCGGATCAGCGTCGGCGAGAAGTACACCGATCGCGAGCGCGACCACGAGGGCAACGAGCGGGAGGTCGTGGTCTTCGAGGAGATCACGTCCCTGCTCGTCGGCGACAGCCTGCTCATCGAGACCGAGGAGGGGCTCGTCACGGTCCCCGCGGAGGACCTCGAGGTCCGGATCCCGGGGATCGACGGGGCGTCGGCCATGCCCATCGACGGGCGCCTGCCCGACGATCTGAAGGAAGCCGTCGCCGCGCACCGCTTCAAGCGGGGTCTGGCGGCCTATCAGGAGATCGCCCTCACGAAGGACGACGCGGTTCGCCTCACCGCCGTCCTCGCGCCCAAAGAGGGCCGCCCCGCCGAGGGAGACGGGCGCGCGCGCTGGATCGCGCGGCCCGATCTCGGGCCCATGATCCTCTACGACGAGTCCATCTCGGGCTCGATGGGCTCCTTCTGGCCGAGGATCGAGGACGCGATCCGGCGCTTCTTCCGCTGATCACTTTTTTGTGATCAAGCAGCGCTCGACCGGGCATGGTAGAGACGTGGCCCCGCTCCTCGCCCACCTCTGCCCTGCGTCCGCCGCGTCCCTCGTGGTCGAGGACGTGGAAATCTGCGAGGCGGACGAGCCTCGTTTCGTCGAAGACGGCTGGGCCCGGAGCGGCGAGCCCGCCGCGGAGAAGGCCCGGCTCCGGGGGATGGTCGAGGCGCACTTCGACGCCGTCTACGTGGCGCTGCGCAGGCTCGGCGTGCCGGCGGCGGAGCTCGACGATTGCGCGCAGCAGGTCTTCGTCGTGGCCTCGGGCAAACTCGCGGTCATCCAGCCGGGGCGCGAGAAGGCTTTTTTGATGGGCACGGCCGTGCACGTCGCCTCACACGCCAGGCGCTCGCAGCGCAGGCGGCGCGAGGTCCCCGAGGGGGACGAGGCGGCGGACGGGAAGGCCGATGAGGGGCCGCAGCCCGATGAAATCGTGGAGCAGCGGCGCCTGCGGGCTCTTCTCGACGAGGTGCTCGCGGCGATGCCGGAGGAGCTCCGGACGGCGCTGGTTTTGTTCGAGCTCGAGGAGCTCACGATGCAGGAGATCAGCGCGGCGCTCGACCTGCCCATGGGCACGGTGGCGTCGCGGCTCCGGCGCGCGCGGGAGGTCTTCACGAAGCTCTCGGCGCGGGTCGTGAATACACAAGGAAGGGGGCGGCCATGAGCGAGATGCGCAGGCTGCTGGACGAGAAGGGCGACGATCCGGCGACGGCGCTGCTCGCCTCGGCGCGGGCCGATCGGGCGCCCGCCGCGTCGAAGGCGCGGGCCCTCGCCGCGCTCGGGATCGAGCCGGTACGGGCGGCGAGGGCCGCCGTTGTGCCCGCGCGGGCGCTCTCGGCGAATACGAGGCGAGCGACGCAGGCGGCGCCACGCGCGCTCTTCCAGAGCGTGCTCGGGCCGACGGGGAGGCAGGCCGGGCGCTTCCAGGACATCCGCAATGGAGCCGCGCTCGCGGCGGCCGTCTTCGGGGTCGTGCTGCTCGCGCAGCCGACGTCGGGGGATCGGACGTCGAGGGGCCCGATCGACGAGCCGCGTCGTTATGCGGAGCTCGATCTCGGCGCGCAGGGCCGCTCCTCGGCGGCGGCGGCGCCGGCGCACGACGACGACGCGCCTGTCCTCGTCGATACCGAGCCGAAGCGTATCGGCGGACGGGATCCCGTGTACACCCGCGAGGCGCTCGAGGCCCGCGTGGAAGGCGCGGCCCTCCTCGAATGCGAGGTCACGGCGGAGGGCGCGACGAGGGATTGTCGGCTCTTGAAATCCTTGCCGCACATGGACGGCGAGCTGCTCGCGGCGGCGCGCACCTGGCGATTCTCGCCTGCGACGCAGGGCGGGCGGCCCGTCTCCGTGCGGTACGTCTCGAAGGTCCACCCCGTTCCGCCGAAGTGAAGTGAATCGGAGCGTGAAATAGGTTTCTCCGGGGCGGCTCCGCTCGTCCCGGAAAGGAGGCATTCGTGTTCGAATCGGCCCTGGGCCGGTACGAGGGCGCCCACTCGCGCCTCGGCACCGGAGCATTTCTTTCCATCGGCGCGCACGCGCTCGCGGCGTTCATCGTGCTCGCCCTGCCCGGCAAGAAGGCCACCTCGACGGAGGACGAGCCGGTCGTGGTGTTCACGCTGCCGAAGCCACCGGCGCTGCTGGGCTCCCCGGGCCCCGCGGCCCCCGAGCCGCAGCAGGCGGCGCGACCGAAGCCGCCCCGGCCGAAGCGCCCGCAGGTCCCGGTCCTGACGGCCGAGCCGCCGGAGGCCGAGCCGGCCCCGCCCGAGCCCCCCGAGGCGCCGGATCCGGGTCTCTCCGGGGGCGGAGCGACGGCGCCGGACGGCGCGGGTAATGGGGGCGATCCGAACGGGGTCCCGGAGGGCGTCGTGGGCGGCGAGGTGGGCGGGAAGGGGCCGCCGCCGCCGGAGCCGCCGCCGGAGCCGCCGCGACACATCACGATGAACTGGGCCTCCGAAATGGGCCGCCCGGTCCTCATCGGGGGCCCGGCCCAGCCGCCCTACCCGAACGAGGCGAGGAGCGCGCGGGTCGAAGGGACCGTCATCGCGCAATGCACCATCACCACGGAGGGCCGGCTGCGGGATTGCCGCATCCTCAAGGGGCACCCGTTCCTCGATTCGGCCGTGAACACCACGCTCGCGCAGCAACGTTACAGCCCGATGACGTACGGCGGCCGGCCCGTCAGCGTCCGCTACAACCTCACGTTCAAATTCAAGCTGCAGTGAGGCGCCGCGTGGATCGGCGGGGCTGATACGCGGAGGATCCACCCTGGATCCTTCATGAGCCATTCCAGACCACCATCACGCGGCCGCGTTGCAGCGTCGGTGGTTTGTTCCACGCGCAGCGCGTCATGACGAACGACGCGCGTCATTCAGGACCCTCTGGCATGAACGGTGCCATTCGGATAGGTTGGAGGGCCTGAACATGCGCTGGAACATTGGCTTGGGGGTTCGGTTGGGTCGGGCTGTGGCGTTCGGCGCGGCGATGTTCGCGTCGGCCTTCGCGAGCGGGTGTGGCGGCGAGTCGCCGGACGCGCTCGCGGCGGCCGAGGAGACGTCGACGTCGGCCGCGAACGCGTACACCGACACGTACACGCAGACGAAATACCCCATCGTGCTCGCGCACGGCATGGCGGGCTTCGACGCGCTCTTCGGCGTCGTGGATTATTTCCACGGCATCGAGTCCTCGCTCGCGTCGGGCGGGGCGCGTGTCTTCGTGACGCAGGTGCCGGCCTTCTCGTCGACCGAGGCGCGCGGCGAGGCGCTGCTCGAGCAGGTCGAGGACATCGTGGCGACGACGGGCGCCAAGAAGGTGAACCTCATCGGCCATAGCCACGGCGGCCTCGACATCCGGTACGTCGCCGCGATGCGGCCCGACCTCGTCGCCAGCGTGACGAGCGTGGGCTCGCCGCACCAGGGCGCCGACCTCGCCGATTTCCTCCGCAACAACATGAGCGAGGGTGGCTTCTCCGAGGCCGTGCTCTCGCTCTTCGCGAACTCGCTCGGGACGATCCTCGGCCTGCTCTCCGGCCAGACGGACCCGCAGGACTCCATCGCCGCGCTGGAGTCGCTCTCGATCGAAGGGACCACGGCGTACAACGCGGTTTACCCCGCGGGCTTGCCGGGCGTCTGGTGCGGCGAGGGCGCGCACACGGTGAACGGGGTCCGGTACTTCTCGTGGTCCGGCACCTCGCGGGTGACGAACGTGCTCGACGTCTCCGATTACCCGATGGGGCTCACGGGCATCATCTACGACGACGCGAACGACGGGCTCGTCGGCCGCTGCAGCTCGCACCTCGGCGACGTCATCCGCGACGATTACAAGATGAACCACCTCGACGAGGTGAACCAGCTCTTCGGGATCACGGCGCCCTTCCAGACGAGCCCGAAGTCGGTCTTTCGCTCGCACGCGAACCGCTTGAAGAACCTCGGCCTCTGACGAGGAGCCTTTGAAGAGCCGCCGCATCACCACGGGGATCGTCCTCGTCGTCACGCTCGCCGCCGGCCTCGCCGTGTGGAAAACGGGCGCGGACGAACCCGAACGACGGGTCGAGGCGACGACCGAGGCGCGCGGCAGCCATTCGAATCACGTGGTCGATCGGAGGACCTCGGCGCCGCCGGCTCGCCGCGCCGAGGCGAGGGTCGATACCCGCGAGAAGAGCCCTTTCACGGACAAGGCCCGGTCGCTGCGCGGCACGAGCGAGGACGGCGCCTTGCGCGTCGGTCCCGACGGATCGCTCCTGCTCGGGCCGGAGATCCTGCGCCTCTTCGATTACTGGTTCACCACCGAGGGCGAGGAGAGCGACGAGACGATCCGCGCCCGGATCCTGGCCGCGATTCGAGAGCGGGTCGATGGCCCGGCCGCGATCGAGGCCGCGAAGCTGCTCGACGACTATCTCGCTTATCGAAAGGACAAGGACGGGCTCGCGCTGCCGAAAGACGAGGAGAGCGACCCGACGGCGCGGCTCGAAGCGCTGAAGAAGCTCCGCCGGAAGCATTTCGGCGAGGAGGCGGCGGAGGCGCTCTTCGGCGACGAGGAGCGCGAGGGCGAGGTGGCCGCCGAGGCGAGCCGGATCCGGAAGGACGAGGCGCTCTCGGCCGAGGAGCGCGAGCGCAAGATCGCCGCGCTCGAAGAGAGCTTGCCCGCGGGGGCGCGCGAGGCGCGGGAGGCCGCGACGCTGCCGCTGCGCGCGCGGGCCGAGGCGGAGGCGTTACGCGCGGAAGGGGCGACGGACGAGGACGTCCACGCCAAACGCGTGGAGACGCTCGGCGTGGAGGCGGCGGACAGGCTCGCCGCGCTCGACGCGGAGCGGGCGGCGTGGAAGGCGCGTGTCGAGGCGTTCCGGAAGGAGCGCGACGCGCTCGCCGCGAAGACCGAGGACGAAGCCACGTTCAAGGCGGCCGAGCAAGCGCTGCTCGACGAGTCGTTCACGCCGCTCGAGCAACGAAGGGTGCGGGCGACGCTGGCGATGTCGAGCAAGTAGGCGCGGGCGGCTTGCGCGTCGGGAGCGGCGCTGGTACGCGCCTCGGCATGAGAGGGCGTGTCCTCATCGTGGCCGGCTCGGACTCGGGCGGCGGGGCCGGTATCCAGGCGGATCTGAAGGCCGTGACGGCCCTCGGCGCCTTCGGGGCGACCGCGATCACGGCGCTCACGGCGCAGAACACGCGCGGCGTCTTCGGGGTCTCTCCGGTCCCGCCCGCGTTCATCGAGCAGCAGATGAGCCTCGTGCTCGAGGACATCGGCGCGGACGTGATCAAGACGGGCATGTTGCATTCGGCCGAGGTGATCGACACCGTGGCCGGCGTGCACGCGCGCCTCGCGGAGGACGTCCCGCTCGTCGTCGATCCGGTGATGGTGGCCAAGGGCGGCGCGCCGCTCCTCTTGCCGGAGGCGCGGGAGGCGCTGCTCGGACGGCTCCTGCCGCGCGCGGCGCTGATCACGCCGAACCTGCCCGAGGCCGAGGTGCTTTCAGGACAAACGATCGACGGTGTGCCGGCGATGCGACGTGTCGCCGAGGCGCTGCTCGCGCTCGGGCCGAAGGCGGTCCTCTTGAAAGGCGGGCACCTCGAGGGGCCGGTCGTGACGGACGTGCTGGTCACGGCCGCGGGGGAGGCGCGGCTCTTCGAGGCGGATCGGATCGAGACGCGCTCGACGCACGGGACGGGCTGCACGCTGGCGTCGGCGATCGCCGCGGGGATCGCGCAGGGGCTCGGGATGGAGGCGGCCATCGGGCGGGCGCGGCGTTATTTGCGGCTCGCGATCGAGCAGGCGCCGGGGCTCGGGCACGGGCACGGGCCGCTGAATCACGCGGTCACGGCCCGGCCCTTCGATTGATTCATTCGGGGATCGGCGGCTCCGAGAAGCAGCCGATCGTCGTGTCGATCCGGAAATTCGATTCGCTCGTGTGCCGCTCGGCGAAGAAGAAATCGAGCGGATACGTCTTGCCCTTCTCGATGCCGAGCTCCGCCGCGCGCTCGTCGAGGTCCACCGTCGCGCTCTGCGCGCCGTGCACGCCGCCGAGATCGATGACCAGCTTGCCGTTGATGAACGTGAAGAGGTCGTCGTCGCCCGTGAACGTGAAGACCTCGCCGCCCTCGTAGATGAACTGCGTCCGGAGCTCGAGGGTGAAATGGTAATTGTGGACGTTGCCCTCGTTGCCGAAGCCCTGACCGTCGATGGGGAAGAAGGCCGAGTTGTTGTACGTGTACGTCCCCCCGCCCGCGGCCATGAGCGGGATCTCCACGGGGATCGCCATGTTGACGCCGGACACGTCGTTGTACCATTGGTCGAAATTCGCCTTGCCCGTCGTCGTCGGCGTCGTCGGGTTGCCCGCATAGACGGGTTTCCCGTCGGGCCCGAGCTCGCCCCCGACGATGCCCTTGTCCGTGCCGACGACGTACTCGAAATCGGGGTGCGCGACCTGGAAATCACGCACCGTGGCCTTGAGGATCGGGTCGCAGCTCGGGCCGCCGCCGCCCGCGCCGCCGCCCGCGCCGCCCACGCCCGAGGGGAAGAGCTCTCCGCCTTGCCCGCCCTGGCCGCCGCCCATTCCTCCCTGGCCCATCCCGCCCGAGGCGCCGGCGCCGTTTCCACCGGCGCCCGATCCGCCGAGGCCGCCGCCCGCGGCGTTCGGCTCGTCGCCCCCGCACGCGGCCGCCGCGCCGAGCAGGCCCATCATCGAAAGGACGAGCGCAAACCGCCCCATCCGACCCGTGTGTCGTCGTGTCTCGATCATGGAGGGGATGGTATCCGCGAGGCGCGGCGCGTGTCACGCCGGAGGCGTGCTCAGCCCGTCGAAACGAGACCCACCGGGCAACTCACGCCGGTGCCGCCGAGCCCGCAGTAACCGCCGGGGTTCTTCGCGAGGTACTGCTGGTGATAGTCCTCGGCGTAATAGAACTCGGGCGCCTCGAGGATCTCCGTCGTGATGTCGCCGTGCCCCGCCGCGCGCAGCGCCTCCTGGTAGGCGACACGCGAGCGCTCGGCGGCCGTCTTTTGCGTGGGGCCGAAGCAATAAATACCCGAGCGATACTGCGTGCCGGCGTCGTTGCCCTGGCGCATGCCCTGCGTCGGGTCGTGGCTCTCCCAGAAGACCTTGAGCAGGTCCTCGTACGAGACCTTCGCCGGCTCGAAGACCACGAGCACGACCTCGTTGTGGCCGGTGAGGCCCGTGCAGACCTCATCGTAGGTGGGGTTCGGCGTGAACCCGGCCGCGTATCCGACCGCCGTCGCGTACACGCCGTTCGTTTGCCAGAACTTGCGCTCCGCCCCCCAGAAGCACCCGAGCCCGAACATGGCCTGCTCGGTGCCCTCGGGGAACGGAGGCACGATCCGCGCGCCGCTCACGAAGTGCCGCTCGGGCACGCGCATACGAGCGCTCCGCCCGGGCAGGGCTTGCGCCTTCGTGGGCATCTGCAGCTTGCGAGGGTCCTTGAAGAACATGGGCGTATCTTGCGGCGGAAGCCTCCGCCCCGCAAGATACGCCCCGCCCGGCTGGATGTCTGGAGAGGCTCAGCTCGGATCGGCCACGCGGCCGACGAAGAGCACCTGCTTCGTCGCGATGTCGCGGATGAAGAACAGGAACGGCTTGTCGAAGGTGATGGCCGCGGGCTCCGGCGCGCTCGTCTCGCCGACGATCACCGCGGTCGCCGCCGCCGCCTCGGTCCCCGCCTCGTTCACCGCGACGAACGCCTGGTGAATGACGTCCGTGATCACGAGCCCGCCCGTCCCGTTGATCCCCGAGAAATCGGCGCCCTCCGAGAACGCGACGCCCATGCCGAGGGTCTTCAGCGGGTCGACCAGGCTGAACTTCGACTCGAACTTGAACTTCGGCATCCGCGTGTCGACGAGCTTCTCCGACAGGGCGGAGACCACCTCGTTCATACGGGCCGCGTCGAGGCTGCCCTCGAAGGCGTCGAGGTCGTTCGGCAGGACGAGCACCATCGAGAGCTCGCGACCGTCATAAGGCAGCTCCACGGCCGCGTAATCCGCGCCCTGCGCGTACGGCGCCTCGATGTGACCCTGCATCATGGGGACGTCGACGGTGGCGCCCGCGCTCGTCGTGAACGGCGCGTTCTTCGTGTTCGCCTCCTCGAACGGCGTCTGCCAGGCGGCATTGAAGTACACGGCGTTCGTCAGGACGAGCCGCGTGCCGGAGTTGATCGAGCCCGGCGAGAGGATCTTCTGGATCTTGTCCTCGGTCTTCGTGGCGACCCAGCCGTTGATCAGCTCGAGGGCCTGATCGGCCGCGCCCACGTAATCGACCACGTGCATGCCGGCGCCGTAATGCAGGCCGAGCACGTCGAGGAACGCCTTCTCGAAGGGATAACCGACCTGGCCCCAGACCGCGTTCGCCACGTTAAGCCGGAACTTCTGGCCGTCCGAGCCCATCGCGTCCTCGCCGCGGCTCGCGAGCTCGAGGTCGAGCTCGTTCCACGCCGGGTGGAGCTTGTCCTGCGGGAGGTCGAAGTGCAGCGTCTTCGCCATGTCCGTCTCGGTTTGTCCACGCGCGCCGGCCCAGGTCATCGCGAGGGCGCTCGAGATGGAGTGCGGCGAATAGAAGAAGTTTCCCGGCTCGCTGCGGAGGACCTTGTACATGTCCGTGGCGAACGCCGTGTTGCCGTCGACGAGGGTGCCGAGGTCGGCGCTCGAGACATTGGGGCTCGTGATGCGCTGCTGCCCGGAGGTCACGACGCAGCCGGGCGTGTTCGCGTCATGGCATTCTTCATTCGTGGCCCCGGGGGGCTCGGGCGGCGCAGACGAGCTGCAAGCGAGGGCCGAGAGCGAGAGGAGCAGAGAAAGAAGGGGAAGTTTTCGCATGCCGGCGCCCTGAGCAACCGGTGTGCCACGAGCGATTTTCCGCGATTTCAAGGCGCGCGGGCATCGAGCGAGGCAACGATGTCCGAAGGCGGCCCAGGGTGGCACGCCCGATCGGTCATGCGGCCCGAAATAATACAGCCCCGGGCTCCCCATGAGCCGCGGGGCTGGATCGCCGAGCGGGAACAATCGCGATCGAGGTCATGGAAGCCCGCCCCGCGCGCCCCGTCAACTCGATTCCAACGAATGCAATCCTTTTGGCCCTCGGTCCACGTTATCGCCCCGGGCGGAGCGCGCCCGGAGCCCACCCGACGGAGCACGATACGAGCGTCGCTCGCGAGGGCCCATCCCTGGTAAGGTGAGAGCTCCCATGGATAAGGCCGAAATCGATGCCCTGAAACGCGCCCATCGAGGAAACGCCCGCGCCGTGGCCTTCCTGCACGTCCTCCGGCAGGGCGCGCTCGGGCCGGACGATCACGCCTTCCTCGCCACGCACGCCCACGAGCTCACCTCCGCGGATCTCCTGCGCTGGCGCGCGCGCACCCCGTACGTGGGCCGCCCGCCGATCCTCGTCGCGCTCGCGAAGCTCGCCGAGGACAAACCCGCCGAGTTCGAGCACGAGGTGCTGAACGCGCCGGGGTTCTCCTTCGAGGATCGGGAATGGGCGACGCTCGCGGACCTCGTGCGCGGCAAGGTCCCCCCCGCGCTCTTCGCGCGTATCGAGCGCCGAGAGACCCGCGCCCCCGCGCCGGCGCCCGCGCTCTTTTCATCCGCGGACGAACCCGTCGATCTCGCGGCGATGTTCGACCTCGACGACGCGACCGCGCCCGCAGCGCCGGCCTCGAAGGCGGACGACGATTCGTTCTTCGGCGGCGGCTCGCTCGGCGACGAGCTCGGGCTCGATCTCGGCGGCGACGAAGGGGACCCGCTGTTCGCCGATCCGTTCGCGGGGCTCACCGTGGAGGAGGCGTTCGAGAAGGTCGACAGCGGGACGAACGGCGACGAGCGCGCGATGTTGCTCGAATGGCTCGACGCGCAGAGCGTCGACGCCGAGCGCCTCATGAACGCCGCGCTCGCCTCCCTGCAACGCGGGCCCGTGGCGACGCCCGTCGTCGCGTGGATTGGAAAGAAGCTCGCCTCGAAGGCGGACTGGGAGACGAACGGCGCCGGGCTCTTTCTGGCGCTCGTCGGCAGGCGCGCTTTCCCGGAGCTGCAGGAGCTCGTGGCGCAGGGCGCCGGTGTTTCGGCGGAGCTCGACGAGGCGCGGCTCGCGGCCTTCGGGCACGTGCTCGTCGACGCCGCTCGCGACGCCATCAAAACGAAGGACGAACCACGCGCGGCCGCCATGCTCGCGGCGCTCTCGGCCCTCGACACGACCGAGGAGGCGCGCAAGCGGTTTGGCGCCTTGAAACAGGCCCTCAACAGGGCGAAGGCCTCGCCGTATCTGCTCACGCTCGTTGATCTCGTGGTGTACCGCGCGCGCATGTCCCGGGAGTCCCCGACCGACACGCGCCCGGAGAGCCTCACGGAAGGGATGATCGCCGCGGTGCACGTCCTCTCCGACGCGCTCGGCTCGTAGCGATCCTCAACGCCTCTTCGTCGACCTCGTCTTCGGCGGCTCCGCGGCCTTCCCGGTCGCGGCCTCGTTCTTCGGCGAAGACTCCTTCGAGCGGATACGCACGGGCACGACGACCCAGTCGTTCGGCTTCAAGAGCTCCTTCGAGATCCACCCGACCGGCGCGTCCTTCGCGGTCGTCTCGACGAACGCGTACTCGCGGCCCTGGTAGCGGATCTTCTGGCCTTGTGCAGGCACGGCGACGCCGAGCATCGCGTGGCGATGGGCATTCGAGTTCACGATCACGCTGTCCACGCCGATCGCGTCGAGCAGCATGTGCAAGAGCAGCGCCTTCGAATCGCAGTCGCCCTTCTTCGCCGAGGCGACGAGCGCCGGCGGCATGAGGCCAAACGGGCGCTCCTTGGGGATCTCGTAAGGGATCGTCTGGACGAACGAGGTCAGGAGCTCGACGGCGTCGAGGGTGCTCATCTTCGCCTCGCGGATACGCGCCTTGAAGCGCGCGGCCAGCGGATCGATGTCGGGCTTGCTGCGCTCCGCGAGCGACTCGAAGATGCACTGCATGCTCGCGTCGCAGCCGGGCGGCGGCACCCACTTGAACGCGCCGTTGCCCGCGTCCTGGTAGCGCAGGCGCTTCGCGAGCTCGTGGTGCGCCTGGTCGACGTCCCGCTGTTCGTCCGCGCCGAGCGCGTACCCTGCGCGATAGACGGGCGGCTCGAGGCGGCGATCCCGCCACGTATACCTCGTCGCGCCGGACGGGGGCGTCGCTTCGGGGTACACCGCGACGCCGAGATCGACGCCCGCCTCGCCCGCGGCGGGCTCCTCGTCGCCTTCTTGCGTGAGAAGCTCGGCGAGGTCGCCGAGGCCGCAGCAGCAGCCCGTGACGAAGAGGCACGTGGTCGCGGCGAGCGCGAGGAGCTTGCCTTCCTTCATGACGGCGCCATCACCTCGTCACGCGCGAGCTCGGGCAGCGGGAGCAGGCCGTCGAGGGCGGTCTCGAGCCCCGGCGCGGCCACGAGCGCGATCACCACCATCACCGCGCCGAGCACGAGCGCAGGCGCGACGTTGCCCTTCCGGATCTCGGCGAGCTCGTCCACGCCACGCGTGACGCGGACGAAGAGGAACGTACCCACGGCGATCGCCAGCGCGCCCACCGCGAGCGAGAGCGCGACGTGCGAAAGGCCGTAAAACGCGAACTTGCTCAGCATCGCCGGCTGAAGCTTCTGTCCGCGGTACATGAGGTCCATCGCGGCGAACGTCGCGCTCACCGCGTGCTGCACGAGGAGCCCGAGCGACAGCAGGCCCGCGGCCGAGATCACGGCGACGCCGCTGTTCCCCTTCGCGAGCTCCTCGTCCATCTCCCCGAGGCGCAAGAGCCGCCCGAGCACGCGCGAGCCGAGCCAGACGCCCAGGGCGCCGACGACGATGCCGAAGAGGATCTTGCCGATCCCGATGAGGAAGAGCGCGACGTTCACGGCGCGAGGGTAGCGGAACCGGAGACCGCGGAAAACGCTGGAGATTCAACCAAGCGTTGCGCGAGTCCGGAGGCGATCGTAGGTACCAAGGACGAAGTAGTCCCCAGAGGAGGCGCGCTCGCCGCGAGAGCACCGAACATGCCTGAATCTCACGAAAATCCGCTGCTCGGCCTCGGCAACGACATCCCCTTCGATCGCATCCGCGGCGAGCACGTCGAGCCCGCCGTGAGGGCGCTGCTCGCCGAGGCGAAGGCGCGGCTCGATGCCCTCGCGGCCCACGAGGGACCACGCACGTTCGAGAACACCATCACCGCGCTCGAGCGCGTGACGGAGCAGCTCGATTTCGTGATGGGCGTCGTCGGCCACCTGGAGAGCGTGGCGACGACGCCGGAGCTACGCGCCGCATACGTAGCGGTGCAGCCCGAGGTGAGCGAGTTCTTCTGCGGCATCGCGCTCTCGGAGCCCGTGTGGAGCGCGCTCAAGGCGTACGCCGCGACGGACGAGGCCAGGGGCCTCACGGGGACGAAGAGGCGCCTCGTCGACAAGACGATCGCCGACTTCAAGCGCAGCGGCGCGGACCTCGATCCGGCCGGCAAGAAGCGCCTCGCGGAGATCGACGTCGAGCTCGCGCAGCTCACCCTCCGTTACGGCCAGAACGTGCTCGACTCGACGAACGCGTTCGAGCTCGTGCTCGAGGATCACGACAAACTCGCGGGCCTGCCCGAGGGCGCGGTGCTCGCGGCGCGGGCGAGCGCGGAGGCCAAGGGCATCAAAGGGTATCGCTTCACGATGCAGGCGCCGAGTTACCTGCCCGTGATGACGTACCTCGACGATCGCTCGATCCGCGAGCGCATGTACCGCGCCTACGCCACGCGCGCGACCGAGGGCGACTGGGACAACCGGCCCCTCGTGCGCAAGATCCTGGAGCTGCGGCGCGAGAAGGCGCGCCTGCTCGGCTTCGAGAGCTTCGCCGACCTCGTGCTCGAAGATCGCATGGCGAAGTCCGGGCACGCCGCGCGCACGTTCGTGCAGACGCTCCGCGACAAGGCGCGCGCCCATTTCGATCGGGAGAACGCCGAGCTCGAGGCGTACCGCAAGGAGCTCGAGGGCCCGGGCGCGCCGAAGATCGAGCCGTGGGACGTCGCGTATTACGCCGAGAAGCTCCGCCGCGCGCGGTACGATTTCGACGAGGAGTCGCTCCGCCCTTATTTCGCCGCGGACAAGGCGCTCGACGGCGTCTTCGCGATCGCCTCCTCGCTCTACGGCGTGCGCATCGAGCCTTCGCCCGAGACGAAGGCGTGGCACGAGGGCGTCTCGACCTACCGCATCGTCGAGCCGGACGGGCACACGAGCGCGGTGTTCTACGTCGACCTCTGGCCGCGCGAGTCGAAGCGCGACGGCGCGTGGATGCAGGGGCTCGTGACGGGCGTGTGGTCGACCGAGGTCCCCGCGACGCACGTGGAGGTGCTCGCGGGCAACCTCACGCCGCCGATCGGCGATCGTCCCGCGCTTCTCAACCACCGCGAGGTCGAGACGCTCTTCCACGAGTTCGGCCACCTCATGCACCACGCGTCGAGCCGCGTGGAGGTGCGCACGCTGGCCGGGACGAACGTGGCCTGGGACTTCGTCGAGCTGCCCTCGCAGATCATGGAGAACTGGTGCTGGGAGAAGGACGCGCTCGACCTCTTCGCGCGGCACCACGAGAGCGGCGCGCCGATCCCGGCGCCGCTGCTCGAGCGCATGCGGGCGGCGCGCACGTTCCGCGCGGCGAACGCGATGATGCGGCAGCTCGGCTTCGCGGAGGTCGACCTCGCGCTGCACGTGGACTGGGATCCGGCGCGGGACGGGGATCCGACGGCGTACGGGCGCGAGATCCTCTCGCGCCACTCGCCCGCGGCGCTGCCCTCCGATCACGCGATGATCGCGTCGTTCTCGCACCTCTTCTCGAGCCCGGTGGGGTATGCCGCCGGCTATTACTCGTACAAGTGGGCGGAGGTGCTCGACGCCGACGCGTTCTCGCGGTTCAAGCGCGAGGGACTGTTCAGCCGGGCGGTCGGCGAGGCCTTCCGCTCCGAGATCCTCGCGCGAGGCGACAGCGAGGACCCGATGGTCCTTTATCGGCGCTTCATGGGGCGCGAGCCAACCCTGGAGGCGCTGCTCGAACGCGACGGCCTCATCGCGTCCGGGACGGCGGTGGCCGTTTGATGACCGAGCGAAACGAGACGAACAAGGGAACCGACAAGGTCATCCGCGCGATGACGAACGACGGCGCGTTTCGCGTCATCAGCGCGCTGACGACCGAGACCGTGCGCGGCGCGATCGCCTCGCAGAAGGCGAAGGGCGCCGTCGCGAGCCGCTTCGGCGAGCTCGTCACAGGCGCGATCCTGATCCGCGAGGCGATGAGCCCGAACCTGCGCGTGCAGGGCATCTTGAAGGGCGCGAGCGGCAAGGGCAGCCTCGTGGCGGACGCGCACCCGGACGGGACGAACCGCGGCCTCGTGGGCTTCAGCGGCGAGACCGGCGAGGACATGGCGGGCGGCAAGGGCGCGCTTCTCAAGATGATGCGCACGCTGCCGAACGGCGCGCTCCACCAGGGCATCGTCGAGGTCTCGTTCGAGACGCCCGACGGCGGGATCTCGGGGGCGCTGATGGCGTACATGCAGCACTCCGAGCAGATCGTCTCCACGATCGCCGTCGCCACGCTGCTCGAAGGCGACGAGGTCGTGGCGGCGGGCGGCTACATCGTCGAGCTCCTGCCGGAGGTCGAGCGTGGGCCGCTCATGATCATGACGCAGCGGCTCGAGGATTTTCCGAAGCTCGACGAGCTCCTGCGCAAAGGTGACCTCTCGCCGGACCTGCTGATCGAAGAGCTCCTTTATGGCATGCCGTACACGCTGCTCGCGGAGAGCGAGCTCCGGTATGCGTGCCATTGCAGCGAGCTCCGCGTCCTCTCCAGCCTGGCGACGCTGCCGCGCTCCGATATCGAGGAGCTGCTCCGCGACAACAAGCCCCTCGAGATCACCTGCGATTATTGCCGCAAGGAATACGGCATCCAGCCGTCGCAGCTCAAGGCCCTCCTCATGGCGAGCTAGCCTCACCCCCCATCCCCCTCTCCACTCCGTGGAGAGGGGGAGAAAAGCGCCTCTGGCTCCCCTCTCCACGGAGTGGAGAGGGGTTGGGGGTGAGGCCGTCCCGCACGGCGCCGCGAATTCACGATAAGCCTGCTTGACCCTCCTTTGCTCGGATGCCACCTCTCCGGGGCACGGGGGGCAACCAATGGATCTCTCTTCCCACGAGCGCGAGGTCTCGCGCGTCGCCACGACCATTCGTGTTCAGGCCAGCCGGGGCGGGCCCGTCCGTATCGACAAGGGCGGCGTCTCCCATTTCGTGCCCGTCCCGGGCGACCCTCGCGAGCGGGCCACGCCGATCGACGCCTCGCGGCTCCGGCGCGTGCTCACGATCGACCCCGAGCGCCGCGTCTGCGTCGCCGAGCCGGGCGTCACGTTCGCCGAGCTCGTCCCGCGCACGCTCGAGCACGGCCTCGTGCCCGCGGTCGTCCCCGAGCTCGAGGACATCACGCTCGGCGGCGCGGTCGCGGGCTGCTCCATCGAGTCGAGCTCGTACCGCCACGGCGGGTTTCACGATGGCTGCCTCGAATACGAGGTGATCTCCGGCGACGGCCAGATCGTCACCTGCTCGCGCGAGAAGGAGCCCTCGCTCTTCGACATGATCCACGGCTCGTACGGCACGCTCGGCGTCCTCTCGCGCCTCACGTTCGAGCTCGTGCCGGCCAAGCGCTTCGTGCGGATGGAGTACCGCCGCTTCGACCATTTCGACGCCTTCAACGCGGCGATGGTGGAGCGCTGCAAGGCGGGTGATTTCGAGTTCGTGGACGGTATCGTGCACGGCCCGCGCGACTTCGTGCTCTGCCTCGGCGCGTTCGTCGACGACGCGCCCTACACCTCGAGCTACCGCTGGCTCGACATCTATTACAAGAGCACGCGCGGGCGGACGGACGATTTCCTCAGCACGCCCGACTATTTCTTCCGTTACGACGCCGAGTGCCACTGGCTCAGCCGCACCGTCCCGGGGCTCGAGACGAGGCCCGTGCGCTGGCTCGTCGGGCGCCACGTGCTCGGCTCGCGCAACCTCATTCGATGGTCGAAGCGGCTCGATCGCGTGCTCGGCCTGAAATCGCGCCCCGACGTCGTCTGCGACGTCTTCGTCCCGCAGCGGAACTTCGGCGCGTTCTACGAGTGGTACGAGCGTGATTTCGATTTCTGGCCGCTCTGGGTCGTCCCGTACCGCATGCCGCGCCCCTACCCCTGGATCCGCGAATCGCACGCGCGGCACGGGGACGAGCTCTGGATCGACTGCGCGGTCTACGGCAAGCCCAATGACGATCCGCGCGTCGACGGGTCCGAGGTGCTGGAGCAGAAGACCTACGAGCTCGGCGGCGTGAAGACCTTGATCTCGCGCAACCATTACACCGAGGAGCGGTTCTGGCAGATCTACGACCGCGAGCGTTACGAGGCCGCGAAGCGTAGGCTCGACCCGCACGGCGTCTTCCCCGGCCTCTACGAGAAGGCCCACCGCGTCCGCAAGAGCTGAGGCTTTGCTCCTCCGTCCGTCGTGTTAGCATGGCAGGCGGAGGAGCTTGCCATGCTACCGTCTCGGTCCCTTCTCGCTTGCCTCATTTCGTTCACGTCGCTCGCCGCGCTCGGGTGCTCGGACGATACGACGACCCCGCCGCCCGCCGGGCTCGCGCCGCTCGCCGTCCCCGAGGGCTGCAACCCGATCGCATTCGAACACGACTGCCTGCTTCCCTACCCGTCCGATTTTTACCTCGTCGACGACGCGTCCATGCCGAGCGGCAAGCGGGTCGCCATCCCCGAGCCCGCCCGGATGAAGGACAAGAACGAGGTGCCCTTCGATTTCACGGAGACACACCCGATCGACGGGTTCTCGCACCACCAGCCGATCCTCGTCCATTTCAAGGAAGGCGTGAGCACCGAGGGCGTCGTGTTCCACACGGACGACCCCGAAAAGAGCCTGCTGCCCGACAGCAAGGTGATCCTGCTCGACGCCGAGACGGGCAAACCCGTGCCGGCGTGGGCCGAGGTCGACATGAACACGCTCGAGCCCTCGGAGCGCGCGTTCATCATCCGCCCGTTCGTGCGGCTCGAGAACGGCAAGCGATACATCGTCGCCGTCCAGGGGCTCGCGCCGGATACGAGCGCGTCCGCGGGCCCGCTCCTCGCGCCGCCCGAGGGCTTCAAGCGAATCCGCGACAAACAGACGTCGGGCGACTCCGTGCTCGACCCCATCGCGAGCCGCTACGAAAAAGACGTCTTCCCGGCGCTCGTCGCCCACGGCGTCGATCGTGAAAACCTCCAGCTCGCCTGGGATTTCACCACGTCGAGCGAGGAGATGAACACGCGCGACCTGCTCACGATGCGCGACGACCTCCTCACGAAGCTCGAGGCGAAGGCGCCGGAGGTGCTCGACGTCGTCGTGGTCGAGGAGAACACGCCCGAGCAGAACGAGAACGTCTGGCTGCGTATCGAGGGCAAGATCAAGGTGCCGCTCTACATGGAGAGCGTCGAGCCGAGCGCGATGCTCCATCGGGACGCGAGCGGCAAGGTCACGCAGAATGGCGAGGCCGACGTCCCCTTCGTCTTGCAGGTCCCGCACAGCTTGAAGCCCGCGGACGACTCCTTCGAGCCGGCCCGCATCCTCCAGTACGGCCACGGCTTCTTCGGCCTGCGCGAGGAGATCGATTATGGCTTCATGCGCGGCTACGAGAACGAGCGCAAGTTCATCGCCGCCGCGGTCGACCTCTGGGGCATGAGCGAGCCGGACATGCCGGTCGTCCTCGGGCGGGCGCTCTCCGATGTCGGGAACGTCTTCGGCTTCGTCGACCGCACGCACCAGGGCATCATCAACTACATCGCGCTCAGCTATGCCCTGAAGGGCCCGATCGCCGCGCTGCCCGAGCTCCAGCGGTTCGGCAAGCCCCTCTACGACACGAACCAGCTCTACTATTACGGCATCAGCCAGGGCTCGATCTTCGGCGTCACCATGATGGCCCTGAACCCGCTGCTCGACCGCGCGGCGCTCGGCGTCGGCGGCGGCCCGTATTCGCTGATGATGTCGCGCTCCGCGAGTTATGCGCCGCTCTACGGCGCGCTCCAGGGCCAGCTCCAGAACCCGCTCACCGTCATGAAGCTGATGGCGCTCAGCCAGGGCACCTGGGACCGCGTCGACCCCATGACCTACGCCCCGCATCTGCTCACGAATACCTACCCGAAGAGCCCGGCGAACCGGCACATCCTCATGCAGATCGGAATCGGGGATCACTCGGTGAACAACCTCTCGAGCCACCTCGTCGCGCGCGCGACGGGTATTGCCCTGCTCGACCCCGCGCCGCGGCCGATCTGGGGGCTCGAGAGCACGACGGCGCCCGCGGACGACGCGCTCGTGGTGATCGACTTCAAGCTCGCCACCGAGCCCGGCATCGAATGCCGCGTGCCCACGGAGGCCGACAAGAACGACGTGCACGAGGGCGTCCGGCGCAACGTGAAGGTGAAGGACCAGCTCGACCTGTTCTTCCAGCCGGACGGGCAGATCCAGAACACCTGCGAAGGCGCCTGCGACCCCGAATAGCGGCCATTGCGCCCGGCCTTCCTCCTGCGCTACGGTTCGCCCGCGCGCGAGAGGAGGACCGGGCATGGCGACGTCGTACGAGAAAAAAGCAACCACGAAGAAGACCACCACCCCCACGAAAAAGGCGGCCCCCGCGAAGAAGGCGGCCCCGGCGGAGGCGGAGGGCAGCCGCGAGGCGGCCCCCGCCTTCACCCTGCCCTCGGACGAGGGCAAGGACGTCTCGCTCGCCGATTACGCCGGGAAACGTGTGGTCCTTTATTTCTACCCGAAGGACAACACCCCCGGCTGCACGCGCGAGGCGTGCGCGTTCCAGGCGAGCCTCGCCGCGCTCCGGAAGCAGGGCGCCGTGGTGCTCGGCGTGAGCCGAGATTCGGCGAAGACCCACGCGGGCTTCAAGGCGAAGCACGACCTCACCTTCCCGCTGCTCGCCGACACGGACGGCGCGGTGCACCGCGCTTATGGTGCCTGGGGCACGAAGACGAATTATGGCAGGACGTTCGAAGGGGCGCTCCGCACGACGGTGATCATCGACGAGCAGGGGCGGATCACGAAGCGGTTCGCGAACGTGAAGGTCGACGGGCACGCCGATCAGGTGCTCGCGGCGCTCGCGGCGCTCTGACTCCTCGCGGCCCTCTCCGAGCTTCCTTACGCGATGACGCTCGACCCAGGGCGTCGAGCAGCACGGCGCGGGTCGTGTGGTAGGGCGCGTGGTCGGGCTCCGAGACGTCGATCTCGGCTCGCCGGCTTCTGTGCAATCCCTCTTCGGCGCGTGATACGTTCAGCCCCCCGCGTCATGAGGAGCGAGCACCAAGCAGCCCTGCAAGCGCGCCCGTCGTCCGCGGAGCAAGGGCGCGTATCGATGGAGTGCGCCACCCGCACGCTCACCCAGCCGCACTCCACAGACACGTCCGCCACCTCGACGCTCTCCACCTCGGCCGAGGCCCCCACGCCGCCCGAAGCCGCGCCGCCTTCGCTCGACCCCTCCCCGCCCGGTGGGTTCATCAAACACTACGAAATCATCCGCGAGCTCGGCGAAGGCGGCATGGGGGTCGTGCTCCTCGCGCGGGACACGAAGCTCGGGCGCCTCGTCGCCATCAAGCTCCTCCACGGCGGCGGGCAGGCCGCGCCCCGCCTGCGCGCGGAGGCCCAGGCGACCGCCCGCGCGAGGCACGACAACATCGTCGTCATCTACGAGGTCGGTGAGCTCGACGGGCGCCCCTACATGGTCCTCGAATACGTCGAAGGACGCACGTTGCGCGAGGTCCTTTCCAAGGGCCGACGGGGCGACGGGCGCGCGCTGCCACGGGGCTTCGTGTTCGACATCATGGTCTCCGTCGTTCGGGCGCTCGCCGCGGCCCACAAAAGCGGCGTCGTCCACCGCGACCTCAAGCCCGAAAACATCATGCTGCTCGACGCCGGGCAGGTGAAGGTCCTCGATTTCGGCCTCGCGAGGCCCGTCGATTCCGAGGAGCCGAAGCGGCGCGCGGGCACGCGGGCCTACATGTCGCCCGAGCAATGGAGCGGCGACAAGATCGACGCGCGTTGCGACCTATGGGCCGCGGGCGTCGTTTTTTACGAGCTCCTCGCCGGCGCCCATCCCCTCGCGCCGCTCACGATGGAGCGGCTTTGGGCCCTCTCCGATCTGGAGACGCCGATGCCGCGCCTCGCCGACGTTCGGCCGGAGCTCGCCGAGATCTCGGAGGTCATCGATCGCTGCCTGCGCAAGAAGAAGGAAGAACGCTTCCGCTCGGCGGAGGAGCTGCTCGCCGCGCTCGAAGCATGCCTCGCGGTCCACGGCGCCGTCGTGGTGAAGGGCGACGCGCGCCCGTTCGCTGGGCTCGCCGCCTTTCAAGAGGCCGACGCCGACCGCTTCTTCGGCCGCGCGCCCGACGTGGCCGCGCTCCTGGGCAGCCTCGCGCGTCAGGCGCTCGTCGTGGTCGCGGCGCCCTCGGGCGCGGGCAAATCCTCCTTCATTCGCGCGGGGGTGATCCCCGCCTTGAAGCGGTCGGGCGAGGAATGGGACGCCCTCGTCGTCCGCCCGGGCCGCGCGCCGCTCTCGGCGCTCCGCGAGGCGCTCGCCACGGCGCTCGCGCCCGCGGACGTGGACGGCCATTTCGAGACGCAGCCGGGCCTGCTCGGCAAGCATCTGCGCGCCCACTGTCGCAGGCGGGGCCTTTCGCGCCGCATGCTCGTCTTCGTCGACCAATTCGAGGAGCTTTATACCCTCGTCCCGGACGCGGACGAGCGCGCCGCGTTCCTCGCCGCCCTGCTCGGCGCGGCGGACGACGCGTCGTCGCCCTTGCGCGTCATCCTCGCGATCCGCTCCGATTTCCTGGATCGCGTCGCCGAGGATCGCCCTTTCATGTCGCAGGTGCGGGCCGGCCTCTTTTTCTTGACGCCCGTGGGACGCGCGGAGCTGCGTGAGGCTTTGACGCGGCCGGTGGAGGCGGCAGGTCATCGATTCGAGAGCGAGGCGATGATCGAGGAAATCCTCGACGAGCTCGAGCGCGCCCGGAGCCCCCTGCCGCTCTTGCAGTTCTCGGCCGCGCACCTCTGGGACGCGCGCGACAAGGAGCAAAAGCTGCTCACGCGGCAAAGCCACGAGACACTCGGCGGCGTGGCCGGCGCGCTCGCGACGCACGCGGACGCCGTCGTCGCGCGGCTCTCGGCGACCGACCAAAGCTTGTGCCGGGCGATTTTCCTGCGCCTCGTGACGCCGGAGCGCACACGCGCCATCGTCGGCATGCGCGAGCTCGCCGAGCTCGCCAATGACGCGACGGCGGTGGAGGCCGTGGTGCGAGAGCTCTGCGACGCGCGGCTCTTGCTCCTCGATACGGACGGGGAGCCGGGCTCGGCGACGGTCGAGCTCGTGCACGAGTCGCTCATCGAGCGCTGGCCCACGCTCGCGCGCTGGCTCGGCGAAAATGCGGAGGACGCTCTGTTTCTGGCTCGATTGCGCGCCGCGGCCTCGCAATGGCAGGCGAGCGGAGCGCCCTCGGGTTTGCTCTGGCGCGACCGCGCCGCCGAGGAGGCGCGCGTCTTTTATGAACGGCATCGCGGGGACGGCGCCGAGGCGCGCGGCAACCTCGTGGGAAAGGTCGAGGAGCGGTACCTCGAGGCCGTCTTGGCCCTCGCGGACCGCGCGCGACGTCAGCGCACGCGGCTCCTCGCGGGGGCGTTCGTGTTCGTCAGCGCCGTGGCCGTCGTGGTGTTTTTCTTGGCGATGCGCGCGGACGCCCAGGCAACGCGCGCGGACGCGGAAGCCGCGCGGGTCAAGGAGCAGAACGAGGCCCTCGCGCTTCAAGCGCTCCGAGGCCGCAATGCGATGCGCATCCTCGCCGCGCGCAAGCGGCAGGACGATCCGATGCTCGTGCTCGCGCTCCTGCGGGAGGTCGAAAAAGAGGACATCCCGAAGGAATGGTCCGAGCTCGTGAGCGCCGCGCTTTCGCAGGGCGTCGCGAGCGCGGCGTGGGTCGCGCCGGGAGCCCCCAAACCGCTCGTCTATGACGCCACCATGAGCCCGGACGGCGAGCGTATCGTCCTGGCGCTCGGAGACAAGACCGCGCGGGTCCTCGATGCCAAGGACCTCAAAGAGCAAAGGGTCTTGCGCGGACACGAGGCCCACTTGTGGAGAGCCGCGTGGAGCCCGGACGGCGAGCGCATCCTCACGGCATCCGGCGACAAGACAGCACGGGTAGAGCCTGCGGATGGCAAGGGGGAGCCGCTCGTCCTGCGTGGCCACGAAGCTCCCGTGAACTCCGCCTTGATGAGCCCGGATGGGAAGCTCGTCGTGACGTCGTCCGAAGACGGCACCGCGCGCGTCTTTGGCGCGGCCTCTGGAAAGGAGCTCGTCGCTCTTCGCCACGTCGACGATGTCAACTTTGCTGAATTCAGCCCGGATGGCAGGCGCATCGTCACGGCGGGAGCGGACGGCGCTGCGCGGGTATGGAATGCAGACGGCGCGGGCGAACCGCTGCTGCTGCGCGGGCATACGGGGGCGGTCATCGCGGCCGCGTTTCACCCGGATGGAACACGCATCGCGACGGCGAGCGCGGATCGGACGATCCGGATATGGGACGCTTCGAGCGGCGCCGAGCGCCTCGTCTTGCGCGGGCACGACGACAAGATCATGACCGTCGCCTGGAGCCCCGACGGCCGTCGGATTGCCTCGGCGAGCAAGGACAAGACGGCTCGAATCTGGAATGCAAACGGCGGCGCAGGGCCGCTCGTCCTGCGTGGCCACGGCCATTGGGTGTACACGGCGAGATTCAGCCCGGAGGGCCGCCGGCTCGTCACGGCCTCGCTCGACAATACCCTGCGTGTATGGAACCTCGACGATATCCTCGCCCCCCTGGTCCTTCCAGGCAGCACGGCCATCGTCGGCCCCTCCGCCTTCAGCCCGGATGGCAAACGTTTCGTCATGGTGTCGGGCGCGACGCATGTATGGAACGTGAATGGAACGGACGAGAGCGTCCTGCCCGCTTCCGATGCCTCGCAGTCCGCGTGGAGCCCCGACGGCACTCGCATCGTCACGGCGTTCACCGACAAGACAGCGCGAATATGGAACGCGGACGGCTCCGGTGTGCCCATCGTGCTTGGAGGTCATCCGGACGCGGTTCGAGCCGTCGCGTGGTGCTCCCAAGGCGACGCCATCGCCACGGCGTCGCAGGACGGGATGCTCCGACGATGGAGCCCGGACGGGCGTCTGCTCTCGACGACGACGAGACCCGTCAGGACCGATTTCCTGGTCACGAGCTTCGATCCATCGTGCAAACGGCTCCTCGTCTGGGATACGCAGCACGGAATCATCCAGGTCTGGAACGTGGACGAGGGCGAAGAGCTCCTCACCCTCGGCGAGCGCGACGCCGCCGTTTACACAGCGGAATGGAGCCCGGACGGCTCTCGTGTCCTCGCGATCTATGTGGATCACGCCGTGCGAATCTGGAACGTCGACGGGGCTCCGCCCTTCGTGTTCCCGGTGTCCGGTCCCGTGACGCATACGAGCTTCAGCCCCGATGGCCGCCGCGTCGCCATGGCGTTCGACGACGGCGCGGTGCAGGTCTGGAAGACGGATGGTGCCCGGGAGCCGGACGTCGTCTTCGGTATTCGGGGGAATCAGCAGACCTATGTCCAGTGGAGCCCGGACGGCACGCGCCTCCTCACCAACTCACGGGACAGGTTGACGCGCGTGTGGAATGCCGACGGCTCGGGCGTGCCGTTCGTCCTCGTCGGCGCGCAGGCCCACGTCAGGTACTCGTTCTGGAGCCCCGACGGCGAGCACATCGCCGTTCAATCCGAGGAGACGGTCGCCCGCTTCTGGCCCGACGTGCACCCCTTCTCCGGCCCCGACGATCCGCGGCTCTGGAGGGCGACTTCCTATTGTATACCCCCCGCGACCCGGATCGAGCTCCTGGACGTGACGGACGACGACGCGCGCGCAGACGAGGAGGCCTGCAAGCGCCGCGTGACCGAAGCGCGCGCTGAAAGGCCTGGGAGGTGATCATCATGAACGAGACCTTCACCACGACCGAGGACGTGCCGGAGGACGACCTGCGCCCTGCCGCCCGCCCCCTCCCTTTTCTCTTCGTCGTGCTCCACTGCGACAACCCGACCCTCGGCGGCGCTCGTTACGACCTCTCCGGGGTCGACGAGATCACGATCGGGCGCGGCTCCACGCGTGAGGCGTCGCGCGTGGACGAGCGCGGCGCGCGGCGGCTCGCGCTGCGCCTCCCGTCGTCGACCGTCTCGCGGGCGCACGCGCGCCTCGTCCGCACGTATGGCGAATGGCTGCTCGAGGACCTCGATTCGAAGAATGGCTGCTGCGTCAACGGCGAGCGCGTCGCCCGGGCGCACATCCGGGACGGGGATTTCATCGAGATAGGATCGGTCGTCCTGCGGTATCGTGCGGCCTTGCCCGCGCCGCCGGACGCGGCCGAGGACCTCGACAGCGCGCTTCGTCCTCCGGAGGCCTTCGGGTTTTCGACCCTCTTGCCTGCCGTCGCCGCGGGGCTCGGCACGCTCGCGCGTGTCGCACGCTTGCCGATTTCGACCCTGCTTCTCGGCGAGACGGGCACCGGCAAGGAGGTGCTCGCGAAAGGGATCCACGCGCTCTCGGGCCGCCCAGGGCCTCTGGTCGCCGTCAATTGCGGCGGCTTGCCGTCGTCGCTCGTGGAGTCCCAGCTCTTCGGTCACGTCAAAGGCGCGTTCACGGGGGCGCAACGAGACGAGCCGGGCTACATCCGCAGCGCGGAAGGGGGGACCTTGTTCCTCGACGAGGTGGGTGATCTGCCCTTGCCCGCGCAAGCCACCGTTCTCCGCGCCCTCCAGGAGCGCGAGGTCGTCCCCGTGGGCGGGACGCGCCCGACCCTCGTGGACGTGCGCGTCCTCGCGGCCACGCACAAGTCCCTCGACGCGCTTTGCCTGCGGGGCGAATTCCGGGATGATCTTCTGGCGCGCCTCGCGGGCTACCAGCACACGCTCCCGCCGCTCCGCGAACGAATCGAGGATGTCGGGCTGTTGATCAGCGACCTCTTTCGACGCACGAATATACCAGGCGTGATGGATGCCCGCCTGAGCGTCGCGACCGGGCGACGGCTGCTCTCGTATGCATGGCACCACAACATCCGCGAGCTGAAACAGGCACTCACGATGGGCGTGGGGCTCGCCGAGCGTGGCGTGGTGGAGCCATCGCACCTCCCCGAGGGCGTCGTGAAGGCTCCGGCGAAGCTCAGGCCCACGAGCGAGGCGCCCTCGAGCCAGGGGGACCTTCGCGAGCGGCTCGTGTCCCTGCTCCAGGCGCACCGGGGCAACGTGACGGCCGTGGCGCGCGTCATGGGAAAGTCGCGAATTCACATCCATCGGTGGATGGAGAAGCTCGGCATCCACCTCGACGATTATCGAGGGTGAGCCTGCCCGCACGTACACGTACGAGTACACGTACACCTCGCCCCCCGCCCCTCCCCCCGGAAACGCGGTCGCGTCGGCCCTCGGAAGGGCTCTTCGGCCTGGCATCGGCCTTGCTGAACGCCGCGCGCGAAACTCCGAACGGAAAGGGCGCTCCAATGTCCGCGATCAAGATCATCAAGGCTTCCAACACCATCATCACGATGGACCCGGCCAAGCCGCGCGCCGAGGCCGTCGCCTTCGACTCGGAGACCGGTGTCATCCTCGCCGTGGGCGACTTCAAGGATTTGTGCACCAAGTTCCCCGATGTCCACACGGACGACGTGACCACCGTGAAGGTGCTGATGCCGGGCTTCATCGATCCGCACAACCACCCGGTGAGCTCCGGCGCGACCACCCAGCCCCCGGCGTACTGGATCGCCCCCTACGTCACAAGGGAGACGAATGGGAAGAAGGAGTACCCGTACAAGACCTGGCCGCTGGTCGAGGATTTCTTCCGCACCATCAATGGCGACGAGAAGATCCCCCACGACCAGCCGTTGATCTTCAACGGCCTCGATCGGATGCTCCAGGGCGCACCGGAGCTCCGCCGCGACACCCTCGATAATTACTTCCCCGACCGCCCTGTGCTGGTCCTCGACAACTCCGGGCACGCGGCGTACTTCAACACCAAGCTCATCGAGGGAAACCCAGATACGTTTCCCGATAAGAAGCCCATCGGGAATCCGACGGGCGGGAGTTTCGGCACGTATACGGCCGAAGACCAAAAGGACGACAACAAGTTGGTGGTCGGCGAATCGAACGGCCGTGCCTACGAGACGCCCGCGATCATGTCGGTCCTGAACAAAGCCCAGCTGGGACTGGCGATCCCGAATGCGCTACGCTCCGCTGCGCTCTGGTACGCGTTGATGGCCAAGAACGGCATCACGATGACGTCGGAGCACACCTACGGGGCGAATATGCTCGAGTACTACGTCGCGCTCGCGAAAGCGCCCCACTCGCCGCTGCGCGTGGGGCTGTACCACATGTCCACCGACACGTCCGGGGAGCCCGGTGACAAACTCGAGTACCCCTCCGATTCTCCCGGCCTGGAGGCCCGGCTCTGGAAGCAGGGCATCAAGCTCTGGGCCGATGGGTCGCCGTGGGTCGGCAACCTCGCCGCGTCGTTCCCGTACCAGGACTCCAAAACGGTGAATGACGCGCAGATCCCGCGCGACCCCGGCGGCACGAAGAATCTCAACTACACGCCCGCACAGCTCGATGCAATCCTCGACAAGTACGTGTGGATGGGCTGGCAGTTCGCCTTCCACTGCAATGGCGACGTCGCGCTCGATGTGGTGCTCGACGCCTACCAGCGCGCACTCGTCAGATACGGCCGGCTCGGCACCGACCATCGCTGGCGCGTGGAGCACTGCGGAGCTTGTCGCGGCGATCAGTTCGCGCGCGCCGCCGGCCTCGGCATAATGATCTCGCTCCCGCCGTTCCAGTTCATCTACTGGGGCGATCTGCTCGACGGCGAGATCTTCTCGCCCGAGATCGGCAGTCAGTGGGTGCGGGCCGGGGACGCAGTGAGGGCCGGCGCGCGGGTGTCTTTCCACAACGACGGGAGCGTCAGCCCGCCCAAGCCGCTGCTCAACATTCAAATGATGGTCACGCGCCGCCCCACGTCGCCGAAGGGCAAGGTGCATGGTCCCGAGCAGGCGGTGACCCTGCACGACGCGCTGATGGCGCACACGATGAACGCCGCGTATCATCTGCGGCGCGACCACGATCTCGGCTCCATCACGGTCGGCAAACTCGCGGACTTCGTCGCGCTCTCCGACGATCCTTACAACGTCCACCCCGAGTTCATATCGGAGCTCGAGGTGAACGGTACCTGGTCGAACGGCAAGAGGATCGACCCCGATGCCTTCGTGTCGAATTTCCCGGACGACTCGACGAGCCCCACGAAACCGCACCCCCACCTGGCGGTCTTCAGGCGCTGCTGCTGATCGTAGGCCGAGAGCCGCGCTCCGCGCTCAGTAACAGGCGAGGCGCGGCTCCAGGCGGCCGTAATGGTTCCAGCCCCAGTTGCTATCCCAGTCTCCGTGGGACTCGGCCGCGAGCTCGATGTCCCACGCGTTCTGCGCGCCGGACGAGTTGAACGCCCAGTAAAAGACGTGCGCCTCGGTGGGCGTCATGTCGCCGCAGACCCATCGCCCGCTCGAATATTGCGGGAAGGTGAGCCCCTCGCATTGCGGATAGGGGTTGCCCCCACCGCTGCTGCACCAGACGCAGGCCCGCGGCCCGGAATCGAGCATCACGTAGGCGTCGTCGTTCGTCCCGGCGCTGGCCGGCAGGAACGCGTCGTTGCCGTTCAGCTTGACGTAGATGTTGATCTCGTCGTCCGGGTACATGTCGCGGAGGTATCCGCGGTACGCGATCGTGAGCGTGGCGTGGGCATCGTAGAGATCCACGTTGTTCCGCAGGATCTCGAAGGGCCCCGCGTCGACGCTGTCGACGATGCCGCAGGTCGGGTAGCTGGGGGGATAGTTGGAGGCGCGGGCCTCCTCTGTCGAAATGCCGAGCGCGAGGGGGAGTGCGAGCAGGAAAAGACGAGGTTTCATGGGAGAAGCGGCGTAACGAAGCAGACGGCCGGCGTCAAGGTGGGAGCGCCCGGGGGGGTCGAAAGCAACCGCGCCGGGGTTGCCGGCAAGGGGGCGGGGCTTCGTCGACGAGCCCGGCGGGCTTGTCGGCAACGGGGTGGGGTTTTGTCGACATGCTCGCCGCGCTTGTCGACAAAGGGGAGGGGCCTTGTCGAGAGGCCCGCCACCCTTCTCGACATCGGGCAGAGGCTTTGTCGACGTGCCCGCCGGGCTTGTCGGCAATGGGGTGGGGCTTTGTCGACGTGCCCGCCGGGCTTGTCGGCAACGGGCAGGGGCTTTGTCGACATGCCCGCCGGCCTTGTCGACGAGGGTCGGGGGCTTTGTCGACGTCTCCGCCGGCCATGTCGACGAGGGTCGGGGGCTTTGTCGACGTCTCCGCCGGCCATGTCGACGAGGGTCGGGGGCTTTGTCGACGTCCCCGCCGGCCTTGTCGACGAGGGTCGGGGGCTTTGTCGACGTGCTCGCCGCGCTCGTCGGAGCCGCGATTCTGGTTGAGATGTCCTCACCCCCGACCGCTCTGCCGTCCGGCCGGTGGCATGGGCTTTCCCGTGAAGGGGTTGATACGTGGCTCCCGCGGCGGCGGCTCGGGGGGGAGCTCGGGCGAGCCGGGCCAGGTGATGCCGATTTTTTGAAGCATGCGCTGGACGCTGAGCTGGAGCGAAGGGTCGTGCGGCTTGGGGATCAGCGTGGCGAGCTCGTCGGTCGTGAGCTCCGTGGGGCCCTGCATTCGCCGATCGACCACCGCGTCGATGATCGCGTGGATGGGTGCGTCCGTCGTGCGGGCGCGCTCCTCTTTGCGACGCGGGCTTCCACGTAAGCGCGCAGCGCGGCGCGCACGATGGCATCTCGGTCGAACACGAGGCGTCCGCGGCGATGGTTACGCACGACCATGAGGCCTCGCCTAAGCCACGTGGGTATCGGCGTCAACGGGCTCGAAGCATGCGTCCGGCTGCCGCGAGGGGAATGCCGATGGGGAGCTGCGCACCTCACGCGTCGTTCGGGTCTACCGCCTGGAAAGGCGAAAGTTTGACGGGAGAGGTACGGGGGTTGTACCTCGGAAACCGGAGGGAGCCTATGAAGTTGAGCGCAGGCCTCGGGGCGCTTGTTCTGTACGGCTCGCTCGGCGTGGCGTCGGGCGTGGGTGACATGCAGCAGGAACCGCCGCCCATGTCATTGACGGCGGCGACGGCAGCGCCCACGGAAGCCAAGCTCGAAGGGAACGCGGCGGTGCAGACGGCAGCGGGCTCGACGGGACGTCGGCCCGTGGTGCCCCAGGAAATGAGCGATGAGGAGAAGGAGCGACGGAGAGAGGAATGCGCGCGGCTCTACGAGCACTGCTACGATTGGTGCGGTAAGGCGCATAAGCGCGGCAGTGAAGCCCTGTGGCGCTGCAACAGGGAGTGCTCGGACAAGAATGCAGAGTGCATGAAAAAGATCCCGAACTGAACCCGCGGCGCACCCGATGAATATCCTGACGACACGAACCCTGAGGTACACCGACGAGGGCGTCGAGGCCGAGAAGGACGTGGTCCTGACCATCTTCGAGCCCTTCGAAAATGACCACGGGGACTGGGTGTGCGTGTTCGATTTCGAGCCGCCCATCAAGCCGAGGCTCGCCAGGGCGCGCGGCGTGGACGTCCTGCAGGCATTCGTCGACGGCCTGCTCGATGCGCGCCTCTACTTCGAGACGACGAAGTGGTCGAGGACGGGACATTGGCAAGGGTTACGCGACTGCGGTTTGCCCATGAACAAGGGTCCCTGGCCGGTTCAGCCGCCCGAGATCCCACCGCCCGAGGACAACCCGGGCACCCTGGAGGTCTTCGCCACCCGAAGGCTCCGCTATCCCGACGAGACCGGCGCCGCCACCGCGCTGCTCCTCACCGTCTTCAAGCCCTACCAGGCGGAGCTTGGCGCGTGGAAATGCGCCTTCGCCTTCGGTCCCTCCGAGACCGCCCCCCTTCGCCATGGCATGGGCGCGGACTTCATCGAGGCCGCCCTCGACGGGCTCGCCCTGGCGCGCGCGACCTACGAAAGCATGCTGCCGAAGGGCTGGGCCCCTCCGGAGTCCGAGGACCTCCTCCTCGCGTGTGATGACCTCCCTTATAAAATCGGGCGGTCGTTCTGGACAGGTCGGCCGAAGCCGTGACGCCGAGGATCCCTAACCCACCGTCCCGATCACACTTTTGGCGTATCACTGCGAAATCGACGCGCCCACCGACATCGCTTCAATCCCGCGATCGACCCTGGTAACGTCGCCCTGCGAGCCCGGCTCGGGCTTCGTCGAGGAGGTACCAAAATGAAGCAAGTGAAGCGATTCCTGCAAGCCCTCGCCGCCACGGCGGCCATGACCTTCGCGATGGTCTCCATGTCCGCCGCTCCCACGGACGCCGCCGAGCAGAACAAGTGCGGATGGTACTGCACCGAGGCGTCGTGTGATCAGGAGTGCGGGGGCCCCGGGGCCGGCGTCTGTTCGTGGGTCAACGGCTGCCCCAAGTGCCTTTGCCTCATGTGAAGACCCCGCTCACGGCGCGACGCTGAACCGCGTCGTCCAGCCCTCGGCCGTGCCCGGGATCGTCACGGAGAGACGGCACTCGCCCGGGGCCCCGATCGTGGCCACCGGAATGGTGGTCGACGAGAATGGCTCGTCGATGCCCACGCTCCCCTCGCATTGCGCGGGCGTCGACGACGCCGACACGAACCAGGCCCCCGGCACGTTCGCGCAGAGCGCGCCGTGGGTCGTCGTCGCCGCCTCGACGTGCAGGTCGACGCCATTCTGCTCCTCGGGGTAGAAGAGCGTGTACGACGCGCCCTCCTCGATCAGCTCGGAGACATTGCCCTTGGAGGCCACCTTGCGCAGGTAGAGCGAGGCCTCGACGGACGTCAGCGCGTCCGGGCCGACCACCTCGAACGCGGAGAGCCCCTGCACCGGCAGCGTCGTCTCGGCCGACACCGTGACCGCGCCCGGGCCCGCGATCAGGAGCGGATCCGAAGGCCCATGCGAGAGGCCCCCGTCCGATTGAAGCGTGAGGGCGACGGGCGCGGGCGCGTTCGTCGGCGAAAAGGGCTCTCCCGTCGCGTCGAGCGGGCGCGCCGTCGGCGCCCAGAAGGGCGCGCCCGAGGGCAGCACCACGGTGTCCTCGCAGCCGGCCCGTTGCTGGTGGATCTGCTCGACCACGAAGCCGGTGACGCGCTCGACGTGCAGCACGATCCGGTGCTGGAGCGGCAGCATCGTCGCAATCGAGCCGTCCGCGGAGGTGCAATGCTGCCCGGAGATCTCGCCCTCGAGGAGCACGGTCACGGTGCCCTCCTCCCGCAGCTCGACGGCGAGCGCGCCGTCAACGAGCTCGACCGCCGCGGCCGTGCCCTGCACGTCGGCGATCGATTGCCAGACGACCGGGCCAGGCTCCAGCATCTGGCAGGCGGGCAAAACGACGTAGCCGTGCCGCGGCACGAGCGTCACTTCGCGCGGGTACCCCTCCAGGAGCCCGTAGGTCAACTCGGCCTCGTCGCTCGCCCGCCCGTCCTCGACCGCGGCGAAGACGAGGACCTCGGACGACGACGTATAAGCCGCGGGCAGGGTCAACGTGTGGACGGGCGCGACGGAGCCAGGGGCGGGCTCGTCGGCGCAGGCGGCGAGGGCGAGGGCGAAGACGAACGGAAGGAAGCGGCGCATGAATACCTCTCTCGGGGGTTCAGGGACCCGAGAGGCATAACCCCCGCGCGGCCGGGTGAGAATACACGTCGGCACCCGACGGCCGTGCAAGAATGCACATCCCATGAACTGGGACGATCTTCGCTTCGTCGCCGCGCTCTCGCGCGCGGGTTCCCTCGCCAAGACGGCCGCGGCGCTCGGCGTCGACCACACCACGGTCGGCCGGCGCGTCGAGGCCGCCGAGCGCGCGCTGGGCCTGCGGCTGTTCACGCGCACCGCCGCCGGTTACGTGCTGACGCGTGACGGCGAGCGGCTGCTCGCACCTCTCCAGCAGGTCGAGGACGCGGTGCTCGCGCTGGAGCGCGGGGTGCACGCGCAACGCGGCGCGCTGGAGGGCACGGTGCGGGTGACCTCGCCCGAGACCTTCGGCATCACCTACCTGGCCCCGCGCCTCGCGCGTTTTGGCCACCAGTACCCGGCGCTCTGCGTCGAGCTCTTGCCGGCCGGCGCGGTGCTCGACCTCAGCCGCAGCGAGGCCGAGCTGGCGCTACGTTTCGTGCGTACGTCCCACGAGTCGCTGCGCGTCCGCCGCGTCGGCGAGGTGAGGCACGGCCTGTACGCGTCCGCCGCGTATCTCGACCGGCACCCGGTCCGGGGGCCGGGGGATCTGCACGCGCACCCGCTGCTCCTGCCCGGGAGCGGCGTCGAGCTGGCCTGGCTGCAACACCTGTCGCCGGGCGCGCGGCCCGCCTTCGTGAGCGACGTGTCGCTGGCCCTCGCCGAGGCCGCGCAGGCCGACGCCGGGGTGGCGGTGCTGCCGCGGTTCCTCGGCGACCGGACGCCGGGCCTTTTGCACGTGCCCATGCCACGCGAGCCCGGGCAGCCGTTGTGGCTGACCGTGCACCGCGACCTGCGGCAGACCCCGCGGGTGAGCGTGCTCGTCGACTTTCTGGTGGCCACCCTGCGGGCCGACCGCGATTTGTTGCTCGGCGCCTGAGCCCTGGCCGCTTGCTCGATTCGCGCAACGGAGCGTGGTTGCGCAATTCGCGCAAGGGAGCGTGGTTGCGCAATTCGCGCAAGAGGGGCAGGCCCTGGGCTTTCCGCCCGTGTGGCACATCGCTTGCTGATGCGTCCCTGCGGGCATTCGAGCCCGCACCGAAAAACCGTCGAATTTCTGCGGACATCCAGGGCCTCGCCGTGGCGCCGCACCTCGACAGGATCAGGAGCCTCTCATGTGGAAAATAGCTTTCCGGACGTCCTTCTTGGCTTGCACCCTCCTCGCGACCGCCCATTGCGGCCCCGGTGAGGGCACCCCGGGCACCCCGGGTGGCGCAGGTGGCACAGGCAACGCAGGTGGCAACGGCGGCAACGGCGGTACCGGCGGCACCGGCGGCGTCGGCGGAGGGACCGGCGGCACCGGCGGCGGCGAATGCACGACCGACGACAAGGCCATCCGGCTGGGCAAGCTCGTCAACCCGGAGGACGGCTCGGTCCTCGAGAATGCGATCGTCGTGATCCACGAGGATCGGATCAGCTACGTCGGCACGGATGAAAAGCAGATCCCGTGCGGCGCCAGCGTCGTCGATTGGTCGGCGTACACGGGGCTGCCCGGGCTCATCGACGCCCACGTCCACTTGGCCTACCACACGGACGGGGAGCCGGGCACGCTCCCCTGGGATCGCATCAGCTGGCTGTACAACAACAACCCCTTGAAGCTCCTCGAGCTGGCCCGCGGCGCGGCGCTGGCGACGCTCAAGACCGGCGTCACGACCGCGATCGACAAGGGAGGCCCCGATTTCCTCCTGAAACCCCTGCGCGAAGAGATCATGTCCGGCAAGACGCCGGGGCCGCGGATGTACGCCTCGATGGGCGGCATCTCCAGCTACAAGTTCCCGACGCTGCTCACGGACACCGAGTTGACGGGCTGGGTGGAGATGCAGAAGCTGCGCGGCGCCGATCTCGTGAAGGTATGGGCCGACCAGTGCTCCGACGACACGCTCGATTGCGTGCCGACGTTCACGGCCGACCAGCTCAAGCTCCTCGTCGACACGTCCCACCAGCACAATTTGCCCATCGCGATTCACGCGTACCACGAGGACACGGCCAAGCTCGCCATCCTGGCCGGCCCGGACTCGATCGAGCACCCGGAGGGCATCGACATGGTGGACTGCGGCAACATGATTGACAAGGGGACGATCTACGTGCCGACCATCGATCACAATCGATACTACAAGGACAACATCGAGTTCTTCGGCTACACGCCGGACATGGAGGCGAAGTTCGAGGCGTACATCCAGGAGAACCTCGCGGCCGCGACCCAGGCGCACTCGGTGGGCGTGAAGATCGCGATGGGCTCGGACGCCGTGTTCACCGGGTTCGGGCAGAATACGCAGGAGCTCAGTTGGCTCGTGCAAGCCGGGATGACGCCGCTCGAGGCGCTGCGCGCCGCCACCATCAACGGCGCCGAGAGCATCGGCGCCCAGAACGAGATCGGGAAGGTGGCGGTGGGTTATTACGCCGACATCATCGCGGTCGAGGGTGACCCGCTGGCCGATGTCAATGTGGTCCTCGACGGGGTGCGCAAGGTGATGATGGGCGGGCGCGTCACGGAGTTCTGAGCCTCACCCGCCCGAGCCCGCTGAGCCTCACCCACCCCAGCCCTCCCTCTCCACACGTGGAGAGGGAGGGCGTTGCAGACCTTCAAAACGCGCAGACCTCATTCGAGGGCCGCATCGTGCAGACCATCTCGTCGCACCGGAGCGTGCCGAGGCAGTTGTTGCTGTCCATGCATGCCTCGCCCTCGATCGCCCTCCGCTTGCACGTGCCGTTATCGCAGAATGCGTACTGCACGCACTCGTCGTCCATCGTGCACGGCTGGCCGTCGCCCGGGAGCTGCACGCATTTGCGGTCCGTCGGGTGGCAATAATCGTCGAAGCGGATGCACGCGCCCTGCGCGAGCGCGGGGTTGCACTGGCCGCCGTGCTCCTGCAGGAGGTAACACGTCTGCGGGTTGCCACCGACGTCGCAGCGCATCCCGTCCTTGCATTGATCGACCGCGTCGCACGCCTCGCCGTTGTCCTTGCGCGCCTTGCACGTGAACGGCATCGCCGATTGATCACAATAGGCCGACGCCACACACGGGTTCGTCGTGCAGTCGCCCCCCACCGCCACGAGCGCGGGGCGCTTCGCGCACACGCCCAGGCAGCAGACCCCGCCGCCCATACACATCGACGTGTCGCAGGTGCTGTCGCCCGCGCACTCCTCCGCGAGCAGGCACGCCTGGCCCTCGGGGACCGTACCCACGAACATGCCGGCGCACGCGTCGGTGACCGCCTTCAGCGCCGAGGCGCGCGTGTCGCAGGCGTGAGCGCGGATCGCCTCGACGCACGCGCGCCCCGCGGCCTCGTCGTACGTCACGCGCCCGAGCACCGCGTCCGTGAGGAGCTGGAGCGTCTCCTGCGCGTCACCCTGCGTCGCCTCGCAGGTGGCCTTGTCCGGCGATAACCCGCATCGCACGTTGAGCTCGCACGTCGCGGTCGCGAGCTCGTCCCGGAGCGCGTCGAGCGGGATCGGCCCCGGGCCCGCCGGCGGGTCGTCGCCACACGCGGCGAGCGGCGCGGCGAGGAGGAAGAGCGCCGAAAGTCGAAGGGCGAAAGAAAAAGAACGTGAGTGGTTCTGCATGATGCGCGAGTGTACCGGCCTCCGCGCGCTGGAAAAGGTTTTCCGCGCGGGCCCGGCCTGGAGTAGCGTGCGCGGACCACGTCGTCAGGAGGTCTCCCCCCATGCTTCGCTCGCTCGCCGCCCTCACCTTCGTGCTCGCACTCGTGCCCGCCTGCGGCCCCGCCAAGGAGCCCGTCACGCCCGAAGGCGGCAGTGACGAAGCCGCAGCCGATCCCGCGGCGACCGAAGCAAAACCCGCCGAGGGGGCCGCGGCCGCCGAGGCGAAGCCCGAGGGCGAGGCGCCGGCCGAGGCGAAGGCCCCGGAGCGCAAGCCCGCGGAGGCGAAGGCGCTCAGCGAGTCGGAGTCTCTCGCGAAGGAGATCGTGAAGGGCGGCGGCCGGCGCATCGGCTGGTCGGCATCGAAGAAGCTCTTCATGGTGCCGATGGAGAAGCGCACGGAGGAGGCCTTCAGCATCGAGGTGCACTTCGTCGGCGACGACGGGAAGGTCCGCGATCCGATGCAGATCTGCCAGCTCGGCGAGTGCGCCGAGCACTTCGACGAGAAGCTCACCGAGCTCTTGCCGAAGCTCGCGCAGAAGGTCGAGGAGGGCGAGTTCGTGGCGATCCGCAGCATCGGCTGGCCGGACAACCGCGACGAGCTCGACGTGTCGAGCCTCGGGATGAAGCTCCGGTTGTCGAAGGGCAAGATCGAGGGCGTGAAGGAGGGGCAGAAGCCCGTCGTGTTCCCGCCCGTGGGGAGGTTCGAGATATGGGGCCTGAAGGCGATCTACGTCGTGCCCGACACGAAGCTGCTCGGCGTGTTCGCCAAGCCCGCGAACCCGGGCTTCGTCCAGACGTTCCACGTGGTGAAGGTGCCCTGACCTCACCCCCGCCCCTCTCCACGCCGTGGAGAGGGGTGTGCGGACACCAAGACAGCCGTTCCTTGGCGCGCGCCGATGTCCTAGGATGCGCGCCATGACCGACGACATCACCGAGCTCACGGCGAGGCATACCTACGGCACCTGGCGCGCGCAGCGCGGCTGGAAGCCCCTGCACGTCACGAAGGCCGAGGGCTGCCATTTCTGGGACGCCTCCGGCAAACGATACCTGGATTTCTCGTCGCAGCTCGTCTGCTCGAACCTGGGACACCAGAACCAGGCGGTCATCGACGCCATTTGCGCGCAAGCCAAGGAGCTCGCCTTCATCGGCCCCTCGTACACCTGCGACATCCGCGCCAAGGCCGCGCTCAAGATGCTCGAGGTGATGCCCGCGGGGCTCGACAAGTTCTTCTTCGCCACCTCCGGCACCGAGGCGAACGAGGCCGCCATCAAGATCGCCCGGCTCTACACGGGCAAACACAAGATCATCGCGCGTTACACCTCGTACCACGGCTCGACCGCGGGCTCGATCGCCGCGACGGGCGACATGCGCCGCTGGTTCGTGGAGCCGACGGGGAAGATCCCCGGCGTGATCTTCGGGCCCGAGGCGAATTGTTATCGATGCCCGCTCCAGCAAAAGCCGGATACGTGCGCCACGGCCTGCGCCGATTACCTCGCGTACATGATCGACCACGAGGAGAACGTGGCCGCCGTCCTCGTCGAGCCCATCGTCGGGACGAACGGCGTGCTCGTGCCGCCGCCCGACTACATGCCGAGGCTCGCCGAGCTCGCGAAGAAGCGCGGCGTCCTGCTCATCGCGGACGAGGTCATGACGGGCTGGGGCCGCACGGGCAAGTGGTTCGCCATGGAGCACTGGGGCGTCACGCCCGACATCCTCACGACCGCGAAGGGCGTGACGAACGCGGCGATGCCGCTCGGCGTGGTCGCCACGAGCCGCGCGATCGCCGATCATTTCGACGACAACTTCTTCGCGCACGGCCACACCTACGAGGCGCACCCGCTCACGCTCGCGCCCGCGGTCGCGGCGATCGACGAGTACAAGCGGCTCGGGCTCATCGAGCGGAGCGCGAAGATGGGCGAGCTGCTCGGGCAGAAGCTCAAGGCCCTCGCCGCGAAGCACCCGTCGATCGGCGACGTGCGTGGCCTCGGCCTCTTCTGGGCCGTGGAGCTCGTCAAGGACCGCACGACGAAGGAGCCCTTCAACACGCCGCAGGACAAGGCCGCGCGCAAGCCACTCGTCATCGACGCGGTCGCCGGGGAGATGATGAAGCGCGGGGTCACGGTGCTCTCGTGGGTGAGCCACCTCGTGATCGCCCCGCCGCTCATCGTGACGGAGGCGGAGCTCGACGAGGGCATCGCCGCGCTCGACGCCGCGCTCTCGATCGCCGACGAAAAGATCGCGTGATCCACGCCTGAAATGCCCCTCCGCCGTGGCCCGCCGATCACACCTCCCCGAGGCCCGGCATGCTCGCTGAACCCCCTCTGACACCCCTCGATCGCGCCCTGCGCGCCGGGCTCTCGACGTGGCTCGGCTTCGCGCTCGTCGCGCTCACGAACGCGCTGTTCATCACGCTCCGGCTCCCGCGCCCGCCGAGCCTCTGGCTTCGCGCTCAGCATCATCTCTTCGACGCGGCCGGCGTGCTCGGCCTCGGGCTCGTCGCGGCGCTCGTGGTCGGGGCGGGGACGCTGCTCGTCGAGCGGACCACGCGCGAGCTCGGGAGGTGGTGGCTCTGGGCCTCGCTCGCGCTCGGCGGGTATGCGGCGATCACGTCGGTGATCCTGTTCGAGCTCGTCGGCTACGAGCTCGAGCGGCTCGCGAACAGCCGCTTCGGGGGCCGTCACCACGCGCTCGTGTACACGCTCGGCGCGGCGGCCCTCACGTTCGCCGTGCCGGCGGCGCACGTGGCCGGGGCGCTCGTATCGCGCCGATCGATCCTGCGGATCGTCGCGCTCGGGGTCGCGCTGTTCGTCATGGTCGCGAATCACCTCGTCTTGCGGGACGATTACGCAGGGCTGCACGGGGCCCTCGCGTGGCTCGCGGCGACGCTCGGGGGGCAGGCGGCGGCTTCGTTCGCCTTTGCGGCGCGATATCGAATACGACCGCGGGCGGGGAAAATGCTGCTCGCGTTTGGCCTCGGCGCGGGCCTGTTCGGGATCGCCGTGGCGCCGCCCGTCTCCGTGCGGATCGAGCTCTTCCGCGAGCCGGGCGCGATCTCGGCGTGGGCCTTCGCGCGGACGATCTGGCGTTTGCCCGGGGACCCCTACGCCGTACCGCCCTCCGAGGCCCTGGGGTCGATTTATTTTCACCCGCTGGAGGATCTCCTTCCGACCCCGCCCACCACGCCGCCGCTGCTCGCCGGAAGGGCGCCGCTCGTCGTATTGATCACCCTCGACGCCGTGCGCGCCGACGCGATCGACAGGGAGCAAAACGAGGCGCACTTCCCCACGATCACGCGGCTCAAAAAGGAGGGCGCCTCCTTCACGCGCGCGACCTCGCCGGGCAGCCAGACGGCCGTCTCGCTCTCCTCGATGTTCTCCGGCCGGTATTTCTCGCAGCTCGTCTTTCGTGACCACGGCCGAGGGCCGACGCGGTTCTTGTATCCGGCGACCGACCCGTCCCCGCGATTCCCCGAGCTCCTCGCGCGACAGGGCGTGAAGACGGCGAGCTTTTGCAGCCTCACGTTCCTCACCAACGAATTCGGCGTGGCGCGCGGTTTCGTCGAGGAGACGGTCGTCACCGAGGGCCGGAGACACGCCCACGCCGAGCAGGTGATGAAGCCGCTGCTCGAACGGCTACGCCGCGCCGGCGACGAGCCACTTTTCCTGTACGCGCACCTCCTCGAGCCACACGCGCCGTACGACCGCGGCGGCAAGACCGGCCCGGCGTCGCAGCGGTATCTCGCGGAGATCGGCGTCGCGGACAGGTGGCTCGGTGAGCTCGTCGCGTTGCTCGAAGCGCGCTTTTTGGACCGCGCCTACCTCATCGTCACGAGCGACCACGGCGAGGCCTTCGGCGAACACGGGACCCTCAAGCACTCGAAGACGCTCTACGAGGAGCTTTTGCGGATCCCGCTCCTCGTGCGTGGGCCGGGCGTCGCCGCGCGGCGCATCGAGGAGCACGTGACGCTCGTCGACCTCGGGCCGACGATCCTCGACCTCTTCGGCGTGGAGACGCCGTCGACGTTCCTCGGCCAGAGCCTCGTGCCGCTGCTCGCGGGCCACGACGTGCGGCTCGAGAGGCCCGTGCTCGCCGAGGGGCGGCTCCGGCGCGTGCTTTACTGGGAGGGGCTCAAGGTGATCGACGATCCACGGAGGAAGGTCGTCGAGGTCTTCGACCTCTCGCAGGATCCGCGCGAGAAGCGGAACCTCTTCGACGTGGACCACGCGCGCGCCCAGCCGGCGCTCTCGGCGCTGCGGCTCTTCTTCGAGGCGCACCACGCGTCCGCGCCGGGTTACGAGCCGCCGTACAAGCCCTGAGAGGTGATACCATCGCCGTCCTTGGTGACGGAGCAGAGACAGGGCGCCGCGCCGCGCGCGACGGCGGCGATCGACGCGAGCCTCGCGCGGGAGATCCTCATCAGCGAGCGCTTCCGGGCGCAGCTCCTCGCGGGCATCTTCGGCGGCGCGCTGATCGCGTTCCTCGCGTTCTCGGCCTCCTACCCGGGCGCGATGGCCGAGCTCTTCCACAGCCGCCTCGACCGCGTCCGCGTGGGCCTCTTGCTCGGCGGGTTCGCGGCCTACGAGCTCGTCGCGTTGCGCGGGTTCGAGAAGCTCATCAAGACACGCACGAGGCCCCCCGCGGCGCGGCGTTACATCGATACGTTCGTCGAGACGAGCCTGCCGACGCTGGCGATCGTCTATTACATGTCGATCGTCGAGCCCTTCGAGGCGCTGCTCCTGCCGCCGGCGTTCGTGTACTTCGTGTTCATCCTGCTCTCGACGCTCCGGCTCGATCCGAAGCTCTGCGTCTTCTCGGGCATCGTGGCCGCGGCCGAGTACGGCCTGCTCGCGCTCCTCTCGGGCGGCGCGACCCACGCGAGCAAGACGAGCGCCTCGCTCACCTCGATGGCGCACCACGGAGGCAAGGCGCTCGTCCTGCTCGCGAGCGGCGTGGCCGCGGGGTTCGTGGCGCGGCGGCTGGAGAAGGGGTTTCGCCGGACGCTCGAGTCGCTCGAAGATCGCAGCCGCATCCTGAGCGTCTTCGGCCAGCACGTCTCGCCCGCGGTGGTGGAGCGGCTGCTCGCGCAGAAGGCGGACGTCAAGAGCGAGCTGCGCGAGGTCTGCGTGATGTTCCTCGACGTCCGCAACTTCACGGCGTTCTCCGAGCGCAAGAGCCCCGAGGAGGTCGTGGGTTACCTGAACGCCCTCTTCGATTTCATGATCGAGAGCGTCAACGCGCACCACGGCATCGTGAACAAGTTCCTCGGCGACGGCTTCATGGCCGTCTTCGGCGCGCCGCTGCGGGGCGACAACGATTGCAAGAACGCCGTCGAGGCGGCGCTCGAGATCGTCACGAAGCTCGAAGCCCTCGTCGCGGAGGGCGCGATCCCGGCGACGCGAGTCGGCATCGGCGTCGCGTCGGGCAAGGCGCTCATCGGGAACGTGGGTTCGTCCGAGCGAAAAGAGTACACGGTGATCGGCGACGTGGTGAACGTCGCGTCACGCGTGGAGGGGCTCAACAAGGAGCTCGGATCCCAGATCCTCGTGACCGAGCGTGTCTTCGAGGCGTGCGCGCTCGAACTGCCCGAGGCCACGGCGACGGCGCCGCTGCACGTGCGAGGGCGAAAGGAGCCCGTCAGGATCTTTCGGTTGGCATGAAAATGTTGTTACGATGCCGAACCATGCGAGCGTTGTTGCGGGCATCGTGTCTGGCGGGGGCGCTCTTCGCGTCGGGGTGTGGCGGCGCGTTTCCGTTTTTCGGCGGCGAGCCCGAGGCGCCGGGCATCGAGGCGTTCGAGTTCGACGAATCGAAGGTCCCGGTCGGCGTCGCCTACCACTACGTCAAGTCGAACACGGACGGCTCGAAGCCGGAGCGCGTGTCGTTTTACGTGGCCGACCACGAGACGATCGAGTCCTTCAAGTTCCAGGGGCCGAGGCCCCAGAGCGCGAGCCACGTGCTGGCGACGATGGACTGGACGCGTTTCCTGGCGACGCGCCTCGAATCCCGGCAGATGACGCGCGGCGGGGCCGAGCGAGAGGTGGCGGTGGTCGAGTATACGCCCATGACGCGGACGCTCCGGGCCGAGATCAATGGATTCGCGCCGAATACCATCTCGATCGAGCACGCCCCCTTCCACGTGCACAGCTTCGATCTCGGGAGCCTGAACCTGTCCTTTCGTTACCTCAAGAACCCGCTCGGCTCGTTCAAGATCGGCATCGCGAACCCGACGTACGCCGAGACGGGGCCGATCTTCGTGTATCGCGGCGAGGTCACGGTCTCGTACGTGGGCGACGAGACGCGCGAGAACACGCCCTGCAACAAGTACGAGATCGACGGCCCTGGATTGAAGAACCGGGGCGGCTTCGTCTGGGTGGACCAGAAGGATTTCCACATCGTCGACATGGAATTGAGCCTGCCGAACCACCCCGAATGGGTGACCTACAAGCTGAAATTGCTCTCCAGGGAGACGATGAAGCCCGACGGCTGGCGCGCGTTCATGCGCGCGCAGCTCGAGAAGTAGGCAAGGCGCGCAGGCCCGCCCGCGCGAGGGGCACGCCGGCCGCGGAGAGCGCCTCGGCGAGGATCCCGACGAGCGCGCCCTGCGCCCCCGGGCCCGCGTGGTGCGTGGTGACCCGATAACAAACCCCCTCGGCGTCGAGCCGCACGAGCTCGACGAACGGCCGCGCCCCCACCGCGCCCGCCGCCTCGCGCAAGAGCTCACGCACGTCCTCGTCGAGGGCCGCCTCTTCGAGCGTGACCTCGACGGAGACCGGCGGCTCGGCGCCGAGCAGGCGCGTGGGCCGGACGAGCGAATACAGGTGCGGCACCCGGAGGATCCCGTCCTCGCCCTCGAGCTCGACCTCGAGGAGCGAAATGGCGCGGACCCGGCCCTCGCGCCCGCCGATCTCGGCATATTCACCGACCGACAAGCGCCGGCCATACACGACCACGATCCCCACGGCGGCGCTGGCCACGACCGGCGTGGTGGAGAGCGCGAGGGCCGCGATGACGGCCGTCCCGGCGCGCACGAGCGCCCCGTCGTCGTCGCCGAGCACGAGCGGCGCGGCGACGAGGAAAAAAGCGATGACCACGGCGGCGCGGACGAGGATGCTGGTCGGCGGGGCGAGGTCGGCCGGCAGCCAATCGAGGGTGGTCTGTCCCCGCGCGACCCCCTCGAAGAAGAGGCTGATGAAGCGGACGAGGACGATGAGGGCGATCGCGGCGATGACCGCGACGACGAGCAAGGGGAGCGAGCCGATGAGGCGCGCGAGCAGCGAATAAAGGGGCCCGAAGACGAACCCCGAGAGCCGCTCGGCATAGCCGCGCGTGGGCTCGAAGAGCGAGAGGCAGATGAGCACCCATCCATACGCGATGCCGAGCCGAAAGAGGACACGCGCGGCCTTGGTGGCGATGAGCAGCGCGGCGCGGAGCGACTCGGGGCGCACGACCTCGATGGATTGGAGGCGAATCGCGGGGATACGCTCGGGGTGCTGCTCCAGGAAGACGCGGGCCCGATCGGCGACCTGGCCGATCTTGCGGGCAAAAAAGAGGGCGACCATGCCCGAGAGGACGACGAGCGCGATGGAGAGCAAGGTGAGCAGGGCGGCGCTGCGCGATTGCTCCTTGGCGAGCGCGACGCGGACGCGGCCGGCGACGTCCTCGGCGAGGGTGGCGACGGTGGCGTCGCCGGCGGCGGCGGCGTCTTCGGGGCCGAGGATGACGATGGTTTTGTCCCCGACGACCACGAGGGCCTCGTCGCCGCGGCGCTCGACCCGCACGGGCGCCTCGTCCCCGCTCTCGGAGGCGGCGCGCAGGGCCATCGAGGCGGCGCGCGCGCGCTCCTCGGGAGACTCCCCCGCGCGGGAGGCGTGAAGCGAGAAGATACGCGCGTCGCGGAGGCGAACGGGGACGCCTTCGACGATGGGAGGGGCGGGCGCGGCGGCGGAGGCGGCGGCGGGCGCGGCGGCGGCGGCGGAGGCGGACGCGGAGGCGGCCGCGGGAGCAGCGGCGGCGTCCGGCGCGGGCGCCGAGGCGTCCGGCGCGGCGTCGGCGCCGAGCGGCAGCGCCAGGCACATCAGCGCGAGGAGGACGCCACGGAGCGGACGGAGCGGATGCACGGGCGAAGCTTCGGTCGGCGGCCCGGCAAGGTCAAGCGCGACGGCGCGATTACTGGCAGAGGCACGTCATGCGATTGCATTTCGCGCAGATGTCCCAAAACGTACCGCCGGTGAACGTCTTGGGATTCTCCCCGATGAAGCACGGCGTGTTCTGGAGCTCGAAGCACGCCGCCGTCTCGTCGTCGCAGCCGATGCAGTCGAACGCGCAGCACTTCGCGACCGGGGCGCCGCATCCGGAAGTGCCATTACACACCCACGTACCCTTGCACGGCGCGCAGGTCCCTCCGCAATCCACCTTCAGCTCGTTGCCATCCAGGACGCCGTTCTCGCACCGGCACGTCCCGCCGATGCACACGTCGAGCCCCTCGCAGCGGCCGCCCGGGTTCGTGTTGTCGAGCGCGGGCGCGCAGATGCCGTTCGGTTGCCCGGTCGTCGTATTGCCGCAGCCCATGCAGTCTTCCGCGCACGCGCTCTCGCAGCATATATTGTCGATGCAAAAGCCGGTCTTGCAATCTGCAGGCCCGGCGCACGCCGAGCCCACGGGTTGCGCACCATTCGAGACGCAGACCTCGGCCACGCAAGTGGTCCCCTCGCTGCACTCGCCGCACACCCCATCCGTGCACGCCCTGCACCCGGTCTCGCACGGCGTGCCGTTCGCGGCATTCTCGTGCTCCGTCGTGGTGCCCTTGCAGATGTCGGCGGTGCAGGGGTTCATGTCGTCGGCCGCGTCCATCGGATACGGGATCTGGTCGATCCCCCCCGCGCCGTCGCAGGCCTCGGCCATGCAATCACCCTTCACCGTGTCCGCGAGGATCGTACCGACCGGCTCGTACGCGCCGATGCAGATGCCCTCCGTGCACGACCACTTCAAGCAGAGGTTGTCGTCTCCGCATTCGCTCGGCATCGTGCAACCGGCGCAGAACCCGGCTCCGTCACACGCGAGCGCGCCGTCCTTGCCGCAGGGCGTGTCCTTCTCCTTGGGCACGACGAGCGGCGTTCCATCAAAACACTGGCCCACCGCGCACTCGTCCCCGGGCAAGGGGACCTCCAGCGGCGCAGGCTTCGACACCGCGAGCCCCTTCCCGTCACACGTCACGTCCTGGCAATCATCACGCGGCTGGCCGAGCGGCTTCTCCCCCGCGTCCTTGACCTCCACGTACGTGCACACGCCCTCCGTGCAGGCGCGTTTGCCGCAATCGGAGTCCACCCCCGGGCAATCCGCCGTCCTCTCGCACGAGTCCGGCGGCTTCTTGTCGAAGTTGTACCCGAGGACCACGCACCCGCCCGCGCCGAGGACAAACGAGAGGGCGAGGACCTGGCCGAGCGCCCGCGTCTTTTTCGTGGATCGCATCAAAAACTCCCGCGCACCCCCACGAAACCAGGCCCCACGACGAAAGAATGGCCGGTCTTCGGTTTCTCCGGGCCCTTCTTCGCCTCGAGCAGCAACAAGACCGCCCCCGTCCCCGCCCCCGCGATACCCACGCCCCACATGATCGCATTCGGCACGAGCATCGATTTGCCGAGCTCCGCCGCCTCGTGCCCGGCGGCCGTGTCGCATTTCACCCGCGGGCAGCCCTCCTCGACGCGGCCGTCCGCCGAGACGATGATCCCGCCCGTGATGATCGCCCCCACGAACCCGAGCGCGCCCACGCCGAGCGCCGCGAAGCCCGCGATACGCCGCGGCCCGAGGACGGCAGCCACGGGGCGCGTCGGCTCGACGATCACCTTGCCGGCGGTCACGAGCAGCTCCACCTGCTCGGCCTCGGCGACCTCGACGACGAACTTCTCCACCGTGTGCTTCGGCGCGAGCACGGCGATCGTGCGTGTGCCGGGGTTGACCGGCAACGCGACGCCGAGGCCCTCGACCTCCTTGCCGTCGATCGTGACGCGGCTGTCCCTGGGCAACGTGCCCTTCGGCTTGATCGTGAGGAACGGGATCCGCGGCTCGATCTCCGCGAGCTTCTGCTTCGAGGGCGCGAGGCGCGGGTCGCCGGGGTCGAGGACGACGATGCCCTCCTTGTAATACCGCAGCGCCGTGACGAGCCGCCCCTCGTGCTCCTCGCATTGCGCGAGGTTGAAGAGCGTGCCGGCCCGGCGCGCGAGCGCGAGGCTCTCCTCGAACTTGGGGCAAGCCGCGGCGTAATCGTTGTTCTCGACGGCGGCCCGCGCCTCCTTGAAGAGCTCCTCGGCCCGCCGCATGTCGTCTTCCATCTGATCGGCCGCGGCCGGACGCGCGAGCAAGACCGAACCAAGAGCCGCGCCCATCCCGAGAGCCCAAACGAGGCGCCTTCGAGACGTCGAGGGGGCGTTCTTCCGGGTCACCATTCGCTGAAGATATCCTTCGTCCCGCCTTGTTGCGGCTTCGTGGTCGTCGTCGGAGGTGCCGGGGTCGGCGCGACACGCGCCCCCGTCGTCGTCGCGGCCGGAGCCACACGCGCCGAAGGCGGAGGCGTCGGCTCGGCCGCGGCGGAGGCCACGACCGGCGCGGCCGACGCGGGCGGCGGGAGGGCCGGCGGCAACGTCGGTGACGGCGCAGGCTCGGGCGCGGCGGCGTGCCTCGTCTCCACCGGCGTGGGCGCCGCCGCGCGGACGCGGACGAAAACAACCACGGCCCCGCCGAGCGCGAGGGCCAAGGCGAGCGAGAGGCCCACGACGAGGGGCTTGCGTGAAGGAAACGCGGCCGACGAGGCGTCCCGCGAGAGCGGCGAACCCGTGCGCTCCAGCGGGCCGGGAGGGCCCTCGCCGGGGCCGATCACGAGCGGCGGCGCCGGCGGCAAACGTTGCATCGCGGCGCGCAAGGCGCGCTGCATCACGCGCGCGTCGGGCCAGCGATCCTGGCGACGGAAGGCGAGCGCGCGATCGACGACCTCGCAAAACTCGGGCGGCAGGCCGGGCACGATCGAGGCGATCGGCGGCGCTTGCCGCGTCATCGCCAGGAGCAGCACCTTGTTCACCGTCTCGGCCTCGTGCACGAGCTTGCCGGAGAGCGCGTGAAACATCACCGCGCCGAGCGCCCACAGATCGGTGCGCGCGTCGATCTCGGCCGTGTGCCCGAGCGCCTGCTCCGGCGGCATGAAGGCCGGCGTGCCCATGACGCTGCCGACCTCCGTCGCGCGCCCCACGCCTCCGACGTTTGTCGTCTCGCGCAGACGCGCGATGCCGAAGTCGAGGATCTTCACCGCGCCCGACCGCGTCAGGAACACGTTCTCGGGCTTCAGATCCCGATGCACGACGCCCTTGTCGTGGGCGGCGGCGAGGACGTCGAGCAGCCGCTCGGCGACAAACGCGACCTCGGCGGGGTGCAAGCGACCGCCGGGAAACGAGCGCACCCGCTCGTCGAGGTTCTGCCCCTCGAGCAGCTCCATCACGAGGAAAACCGTGCCGTCTTCGGCCGCGTCGTCGTCGAGCACGGCGACCGCGCCGGGGTGCTCGATGCGGTTCGCGACGTAACCCTCGCGCAGGAAGCGGCGGCGCGCCTCCTCGTCGGTCGCGTACTCGGGCCGCAAGAGCTTCACCGCGCCGCGCTTGCCGTTCCGGTGCGTCGCCGCGTAGACGCAGGCCGTGCCGCCGACGCCGAGCAGGCCGTCGAGCCGCCACTTGCCACGCAAGACCTGCCCCACGCGCGCCCGGGCTCGTTGCAAGACGTCGGCGGCGGCCACGTGGTCCATCAAGCCGATCGAACCGCCTCGGACGGGGGCTGTCAAGGCGAGTGCCGGATCACCGCTTCTTTTGCTTCGCGAGGCCCTCGAGGATCTGCAGGAACCGCTGGCACTTCTTGCCGTTCTCGAGGCCGTACTCCGCGCGACCCTTGCAGAGCTTCTCGGCGCGCACCATCGCCGCCGCGTCGCCCTTGATCGCGCGCGTCGCGACCTCCTCGGCGTCGGGCGCGATGCCCTCCTTGTAGGCCGTCTCCTTCTCGAGCTCCTTCGAGGCGAGCGCCTTCTTCAGGTCGTCGGAGATCGCCGGCACGTCCGCCCACGCGGCCACGGAGCGCGCCGCCCCGCGCGCATACGCGAGCCAGATGCGGCCCTTCGCCTTCGTGTCCCCGCACGGCATCTCGGCCTCTTTGGCCAAAAGATCCGCGGCCACGAGCTTGGCCTCCGCGGCGCGCTCGAGCTTCTCGGCGGCGGCCTTCGCCGTCGCCTTGTCCTCCGCGGCGAGCTTGCCCGACTCGACCGCCTTCGCGAGCGCGTCGCACGACGCCTCGTACCGCTCGCGGGCCCGCCGCTCCTCGCACGCCTTCTTTTTCTCGTCGATACGCGCGAAATGCGCAGGCAGCGCGTGCCGCTTCTCGTCCTCGTCGAGGTCCGTGATCGAGCACGGATCGACCGCGGCCGTGATCTTCGCGTCGAGCTTCTCGCGGGCCGTGGTGATGCGGCGCTCGCGGATCACGAACGCGCCCGCGACCGAGCAGACGGCGAAGATCAGGAACACGAGCGAGACGCGGAAGAGCTGCCGGCGCTGCAGGTGCCGGTGGACGAGCTTGCTCCGATCGATGAGCTCACCGGCCTTCTCCATGGCCTCTTCCCAGGCCTCGAGCTCGGCGGCGAGCACCTTCAGCGGGCCCACGAGCGCGCGCTCGCGCGAGAAACGACGCGCGACGTTGGTGAGCGTCTGCGCGGCGCTCTTGCGCTTGGGATCGACCTCCATCGTGGCCCCCGCGAGGCCCGTGAGCAGCCCGCCGACGGACGCGGCGTATTGCTCGAAGACGCTCAGCGCCTCGATACGCGCGCGCTCGAGCTGCTGGAGCTGGCCCATGTACCCGGACCACGGCAGGATCGCCTCGACGTCGCGGGGCTTCAGGCCGAGCCGCCTGGCCGTCGCGGCGACGGCGGCGTTCAGCGCCGCGAGCAGCTTGTCGTGCGCCACCTCCGCGAGGCCCTGCGTGACGCGCACCTCGCGAAAATGCTCGAACGCCCGGTACGTCGGGGCGAGCGCCCCCTCGCTGAGCGTGCTGCCGAAGTCGAGTCGTGCGGCCGTCAAGTGCTCCCTCGCCCTTTCGCGGGAGACCGGATGCTACGAAGGATCGCGACGCGACGCAACGCGCGCGTTCGTCCGGAGAGGCGCCCCTCTCGCCAGGATCTACCCCTCCCCTCCAGCGCGAGGGCCTTGTACCATCCGCGTCGATGCTGCCCCGAACGATCGCCCCCCTCGCGGGTCTCGCCCTCTCGATCGCCGTCACGTCGCTCCTCGGATGTGACGAAAAGAAGCCCGACGCCGCGGCGCCTTCGCCGAGCGCCGCGCCGACGACGAGCAACCTGGCCGTCCTCATGCCCGCGCCCACGCCGAGCGCCGCAGCGCCCGCGCCGCCGCCGAAGAAGAAAGACGTCGTTTGCTCGAAGGACGCGACCATCACGTTCACGGATCCCAAGTTCGAGGCGATCGTGCGCGTGCAGGCGCAGAAGCCCGAGGGGACGATCACGAAGGCGGACCTCGGCAAAGTGAAGACGCTGAGCCTCACCGAGGTGAAGCTCGACGAGATCGACCCCTGCCTCTTCCCGCTCTTCACGTCGGTGAAGGGCCTCTACCTGCCCCCCGGCAAGATCGAGGATCTGAGCCCGCTGAAGACGCTCACGACGATCGAGTCGCTGCGCATCGCGGCCACGCAGATCAAGGACCTCGCGCCGCTCTCGGGCCTCGTGAAGCTCGACCGGCTCGACATCGGCCGCACGCCCGTCAAGGACCTCGCGCCGCTCGCGACGCTCGTGAACCTGACGGAGCTCCAGATCGACGAGACCGAGGTGACGGATCTGACGCCGCTCTCCAAGCTGAAGAAGCTCGAGATGCTGCAGATGAAGCGCACGCGTATCGCCGATCTCTCGCCGCTGAAGGAGCTCAAGGGCCTGAAGAACCTGCACATCGCCGGCTCGGCCGTGAGCGGTCAGGCGGTGATCCTGGGGATCCCCGGCCTCAAGGTGCACGACGAGTGAGCCTCACCTTCAATTGACCTTGACGACCGGCGCGCCGAGCGCCGCGCGCGCCGCGGCGGTCTCTGCGTGGATACGGATCTCGCGCTGCGGGAGGGGCACGTCGATGCCCCGCTCGCGATACGCCTCGAAGATCGACCGATACAGGCCGAGCAGCGCCTGCTCGTAATCGGCGACGGGCACCCAGGGCCGGACGGAGACCACGAGCGCGCCCTCGCCCACCTTGCGAATCCCGACGAGCGGCGCCGGTTCCTTCAAGACACGCGCATCCTCGAGGACCGTCTCCGTCGCGACGTCGATCGCCTTGCCGATATCGGAGGCATACGCAATGCCGATCTCGAGGTCGAGCTGGCGCTTCGTGCCATAGTTGTGCAGGATCTCGCCCACGATCTGGCGGTTCGGGATGACGATCCGGGATTGATCGGTCGTGTGCCGCAGGGTGGTCGAAAAGAGCGTGATGTCGACGACCTCGCCGTGCACCTTCAGGACGTCGATGTATTCGCCGACCTTGAAGGGCCGGATGAAGAAGATCGTCATGCCCGCGATGAGGTTCGAGAGCACGCCCTGCATGGCGAAGCCGATGCCGACGCCCGCGACGCCGAGGCCGGCGATGAGCGAGGCGACGGGGACGCCGATCTTCTCGGCCGCGATGACGACCGTGGCGCCGATGACGACGAGCCGGAGCAGGCGCACGAAGAGGGTGCGGAGCGCGACGTCGATCGAGGTCCTCCTCTCGAGCCAGCCATCGAGGGCGCGCGTCGCATACCCCGCGATTTTGAGCCCGATGACGACAATGATGGACGCGCCGAGGATCTGCAGCCCGTAACGGACGGCGAATTCGACGAGCGTGATCTTCAGGCTCGTGAGGCCTGCCCCCACCTGATTCATCGCATCCTGCATGAGGGCGATGGTCGCACCGAGGAGGCGGGAGGGTCAAGCCGCCGCGCGGCCTCGGACGTGTGGGCCTGATTCTTCAGGGATAAATCGCCTCGTCCCAGTTCCCGGTCCCCTCGGTGAGGATCTTGGCCTCTTTGATCTCCAAGATCCCGAGGACGGTGAGGGGATGGACAAACGTCTTGCCGGGCCAATCCTCCGGGCTCACGTCCTTGTCTTCGAGCCCTTGGCTTTTGTAGGACGTCCGCAAGGGGAGGTCGCTCTGGACGCGGTAATGGTTTTCGCAATACTCGAGCCCCCTCCCGGCGCTCAGCCCGCACACCAGCATCTCCTCGCGCATTCCGACGACCTGGTAAGGCATCTCGTAGTATTCCGGGGAGGCGCCGATCTGGAAATAATAAGCGTGGCAGAACTCGTGAAAGAGGACCTCCTCGAATCCGCAGGTCTCCTTCGGGAAATCGTCGTGCCCGGTGATCCCGTCGGGCGTCACCTTCACGCTGGAGGGGATCGCCTTGAAGCCGATCATTTTCCCCTTTCCGATGGTCAACGACGCGCCCTTGTCCGTCGGCCGGTTGGGGAAGACGATCTTCGGGGTGCGTGCCCATCTGTCTTTTCCGGGGTCCCAGTTCCCGTCCAGTTTGCGCCCATAAAAACTCTTCGTCTCCAGGAGCTGCGTGTCCGCCATCGGCTCGATGAGGAGCGTGATGTTTTCGTAGAGCTTCTCCGCGGGCCTACGGAACCCCCTCTTCGGGTGGAACTCGCGGATGAGCTGGTCGCCGATGGGCACCTTGCGGATTCGTTCGAGCGTGTCGTGGATGAAGAGGGGGAACGACACGTCGTCGTTCGGGACCTCGACGCCGATCCCCGGGGCCACGACGTGCACGACGGCCCTCACGGGCTTCCTTTTCCCCTCCCACACCTGCTCCCGCCGCTCGAATTTCGCGCCCTTCTCGCTGTCCACCTCCACATCCACGTCCACGGCTTGTGATCTCTGGACGAGGGCACCCAGCGGCCTCTTCGGCTGCACCACCGTCGCCGGATGTGGCGGGCGCGCCGCGACGACACCAAACGGCAGCTTCGGCTGCACCACCGTCGCCGGATGCGGCGGGCGCGCCGCGGACCCTACGCCAGAACGAGCTCGATGCGACATGTTGCTGCCGCATGTTCGAGCCGCAGCGCCCTCAGCGCCAGTTTTCGGCGGGTGTCGCCGTGAGCGACCCCACGCCCAGACCGTGCAGCGCGTCCGCACGACGGGAAACGGGCTCTCCACGCCCGCGGCACCCCACCCGCGCGCCGGGAAATCGCCTCGCCCGATCCGTGGAAAGGCACTTGCTCGCCGCGCAAACGCCTCTCCACGGCCTCGGCGGTGCGTTGCCTCACGCGCAAACGCCCTTCCGGGGACGTGGAGAGGCATTTGCTCGCGACGCAAACGGCCCTCCGGCCTCGTGGAAGCGTGTCCGCGCGCCGCGCGGGCGCGATTCCTGGATGTGGAGAGCTTGATTCTCGAAAGGAGGAGGCGCCCCCTGCGTCCTCTCCTCTCGATTACGCTTCGGCGCCGTCCTTCGGGGCCGCTTCTTCGTCCGTATCCGCCGCGCCGGGCGCGGTCGCGCTGGGCCGGAAGAACGAATCCGCCGCCTTCTTATCGCCGAGGAGCTGGAGCAGCTTCGCGTGCACGTCGAGGCGCTGCTTGTCGATGTGGAGCTTCGTCTGTCGCACCTTCGACCGCGCGAGCGCGAGGGATACCTCGGCCTCGTCGACCTTCTCGTCGGCCTTCTCGAGGGCCGCGATATCCTCGTCGAGCCCCACGGCATACGGGGCGCGGAGCGGGTGATCGACGGGCAAATCGCCGAGCTCCTTGGCGATCCGCTTGTTCTCCTGGAGCTGGCGATCCAGGGCCATCTTCGTCACCTGGGTCGGATTCGCCGTGGGAAAGAGCCGCCCATACACGGCCTTGTCCGTCGCGCGCGCCACGCCGCCGATCGCGAGGGTCTTCGCGTCGACCTTCCGATCCCGCCTCGACCGGAGCGCGAATGCGACGACGAGCATGTTCTCGGCCTCCTCGAATGCGGCACGCTCGGTCTGGAGGTGATGGAAGAGATCGAGCACGAGGGGAGCGAGGGACTTGATTTCGAGGTTCTCCTCCTCGGCATTGAGGCTGGCGAAGAGATAGATGAGATCCCAGCGGAACGCGGCGAGCGTCGATTTCGGTCCGAGGAAACGCATGTCGGGGACGGTACAGGGGGAGCGAACGAGAGTGCAAGAGAAATCGCGCGGGAGCGGAGGCGGGAGCGGTGAGCCCCCTGGCGGGTTTTCCGTTGCTGCCCCGTCGATGAGCGTGCGATTCGGTACATGATGCAAGCGAGGGCGAGACGCCGCTCGGTCATGCTGGGCGTGCTGGTGTGGGGCTTGGGTGGGGCTTGGATGGCGGGGGCGTGTGGTTCGAAGGAGCCTGGGTCTCTCTCATCGTGCCCGACTCCAGCCGACATCCCGACCGAGACGAAGGCCGAATGCTCGATGTCCATCGAAGATGCGTGCATGCGCTACCGCATCCAGCTCATGGGCAATCCGAGCATGGACCTCGCGCTGCGCGAGCAGTACATCGCCGCGTTCGGCGACGCTTGTTACCTGTCCGAGGGCGGCGCGTTCAACTGCTTCTACGAGACCCCGCAAGAAGCGTGCGACGCTGGCGTGCTGGTCCCAGAGGTCTTCGGAGCGGCGGCCTACGACAAGAACTACCCGGCGTGCAAGCCCATCCCCGGCACGGAGAACTACTTTCGCCAGGTCGGGCCGGACCCCGCGATTCACATCGTCATCTACTACGAGCCCGCGCCGAGGCAGACGCCGCTCGTCGAGGTCGACGGTGTGCCGACGGAGGTGAGTGGGCCGTACCGGAATTTGCCGGAGCTGAAAGACCTCTGGCCCGGAAATAACTTCTACTGCAACAGCGGCATGGTCGGCGAGAACGGCGACGGCCTCAGGCAGAGGGAGTGGATCCTCCAGGTCAACCGCGACGCGCACAAGGGCGACGCGGGCGTGGGCGAGATCCACTCCGATCTCGCGGGCTTCAAGTGGACTTTCACGGTGATGAACGAGAACTGTGAGAAAGTGACTGTAGAGTACGAGGAGCCGCTCGTCCTCCACGATCCGAAGAATAGGAAGCCGCCCTTCCACCCCGACTTGGTCGCGGAGGTGCACCACGTCGTGCCGATGACCGACAAGCGCAATTGCCCGTGGGGCACGAACTCGAACAAGAACGCTGCGGTAATTTCGCGGGGGCTCAACAGGTGGCTTTCAAATAAAAACCCGCCGGAGGAGGAGGTGAAGCGGCTCAACGCCGCGCCGGTATACACGCCCTGACGCGGCAGCCGGACGCATGCAGCGAGCACGTTGACGCCAAGATTCACGTGGCCTAGTCGAGATCTCATGGTCGTACGGAACCATCCCCGCGGACGCCTGGTCTTCGACCGAGATGCCATCGTGCGCGCCGCGCTGCGCGCCTACGTGGAAGCCGTCCTCAAAAAGTTCGCGAATCGCCCGGCGTACCCGGTCTGCTCGGACTCGGACTGGACGGGCGACATCCAGCGGGGCACCTTCTTCGACGACGACGGGTGCGGAGCCTACGCCGTTCTAGCGTGGACCGAGGCGGGCGTCGTTGGTCTCGCGTACGAGCTCGGGTTCGGTCCGATCGAGCAGCTCGGCCTGTCGGTCGACGCGGTGACCGGTGGGCCAGACGATGTGCGCGGGGCCGTGCCAGGGCTTCCCGCCGAGCTGGAGCCGGCATTCGTGAGGGCCGTCGGCATGCTCGGCGTGGGACCCGAGCATGGGCAGAGGGATGCAGGCGTCGGCTTCTGGCTCTACGGCGATCGCGTCGGGGGCACGCTCTTCGACAAGCCGACGGCCGCTGGCGTCCGCCGACTGGTCCCGTGGGGCCAGCTCCAAAACGGTCAACTGCCGCTCTGGTGGAATCGGGACTTCGCCGCGTTTCGGGAGGAGCGCGTCCGAAACAGAGACGCACCCATTCACGCGATCATCGACGCGGTCGTCGATCGGCGGATGCAGGGTCCCACGGAGTTCACGCCCGACGAAATCGCGACGCTGTTTCCCAAGCCGCTCGGCCCAGGGGACCTGCTCTTCGCTCAACGGCGCCTTCAGGAGGCGGGCATCACCTGGCCCGGCTCGCCCGAGCTTCCCCCCGAGCCGCCGCCGCGGGAGCCACGTATCAACCCCTTCACGGGCAAACCCATGCCGAAACCGACCCGGCCCGACAAGTGACGGGCGAGCGCCAGGCGAGGCGCGTGATGCATGTCGGTTTCTTGCACCAAAGTACATCACGAGGCGAGCGACCCACGGGCGCGGCTGCGCTTCCGATGTCAAACCTCGCCCCCTCTCATGGCAACCGCCTCCCACGCGCCCTCCCTCCGGCGGCTCCTCGATCTCGCCTGGCCGATCATCGTCTCGCGCTCGGCGCAGACCGTGGTCAGCGTGGCCGACGCCGCCATGGTCGCGCACCTCGGCGAGGAGGGCCTCGCCGCCACGACCACGGGCGCGCTCAACTTGATGGCCTTCTTCATCCTGCCGATGGGCGTGGTCTTCATCGTGTCGAGCTTCGCCTCGCAGCTCTACGGCCGCGGTGATCACGCAGGCGCGCGACGGTACGGGTTTTACGGCCTCGCGGTCGCGGCGATGGCGCAGGTCCTCTACCTCGTGGCGGCCCTCTTCGCGCCGCGCGCCGTCGCCGCGATCGGCTACTCGCCGGCCGTGGCGGCGCTCATGTCGCAGTACATCGTCTGCCGCCTCTTCACGGGCGGCGCGGCGATCGGGCTCGAGGCGCTCGGCAATTATTACGGCGGGCTCGGCAACACGCGCCTGCCCATGGCCGCGCAGGTCTTCTGCATGGCGCTCAACATCGCGCTCAACTGGGTGCTCATCTTCGGGCACCTCGGCGCGCCCGCGCTCGGCGTGTACGGCGCGGCGCTCGCGAGCGCGCTCTCGACGTTGATCGCGTTCCTCGTGCTCCTCGGGTGTTTCCTCGCCGGCTACGGCGAGCACACGAGCGCGCGCAAGAGCAAGGCGAAGCTGCGCCTCGCCGAGCTCGGGCGCATGCTGCGGTTCGGCTTTCCTTCGGGGCTCAACTGGTTCGTCGAGTTCGCCGCGTTCTCCTTGTTCATCAACCTCGTGATCAACGGGCTCGGCACGACGACGCTCGCCGCGTTCATGGCCGCGATGCAGGTGAACCAGGTCGCGTTCATGCCGGCGTTTGGCCTGACGAGCGCCGGGGCGATCCTCGTGGGGCAATCGATCGGCGCGAAGGCGCTCGACGAGGTGCCGAAGACGGTGAAGCTCACGGCCTTCGTGACGTGCGGCTGGATGGGCTTCGTGGGCCTCGTCTACCTCGCGTTCGCGCGGCTCTGCATGTTGCCCTTCGCGCCGCCGGGCGCCGAGCGCGAGGCCTTCCTCGACATCGCGGCCCAGATCCTCACGCTCTCGATCACGTGGCAGCTCTTCGACGCGACCGTGATGACCATCGCCGAGGCCCTGCGCGCCGCGGGCGACACGGCCTTCACCGCCTGGGTCCGCGGGATCGCCGCGTGGTTCGTCTTCGTGCCGGGCTCGTACGTCTCGGTGCGGGTGCTCGGCGGCGGGATCGGCTGGGTCGTCTTCTGGTTGACCGGGTACATCGCCTTGATGGCCTTCGTGCTCCTCCTGCGGTTCCGCGGCGGCGCGTGGCGCAAGCTCGATCTCGCGGGCGCGGAGATGCCGCCCGTCTGAAGACCGTGCACGAGTGAAAGGGGCGCGCCCGCGCGCGTCGCAGACTCGAAAGGCGCGCGCCGTCTTCGCCCGCAACTGTGCGTGCCCGGCGCTCGCACGATTTTCGCTTCCCCCGCGCGCGTATGGGCGCAGAGAACCGACGCTCCTCGGGAGAACACCCCCTCGCGGCGTTCCACGACGCGCTGCTCGCGCAGCAGGACACCCTCGTCGACCGCACGATCGAGCGGGCGCGGCCGCACCTGCCGTGGCTCGCCGACATGCCCAGGGAGGCGCTCATGGGTTCGGTCGGAGAGGATGTGCTCGCGTATGCCCGCGCCCTGCTCACCACCGATTTCGACGATCTCCGCGCTCGCGCGCGGAGCTGGTGCGAGAACCAGATCACCGTGGGCAACGGCGCCGCGTTCGTGCTCGCGTCCGTGGAGGCGATCCGGAAGGACTACCTCGAGGTCGCGCTCGACGCGCTCGCCCAAGGCGTCCCGGGCGTGCGGGAGGGCGTGCTCCGGTTGATGGACGCGTTCGCCGCGGTCGTCGCGGAGATCGACGGGTTTTTCCACGGCGCTCCGGCGCAGGAGGCCGTGGGCGACAGGCTCTTCCGCATGTTCGTCGACGCCTCGCCGGATCCGGTCGCGCTCTCGGCGGGCAGCGAGGCCGTGCTCTACGCGAACGCGGCCTTCAAGGAGACGTTCGGCGGCGAAGGGATCCCGAGCAAGCCGCTCGTCTCGTTCCTCGCGGACGGCGCAGGAGAGGCGCTCGCGCGGCTCTCGGACGTGGTCGATCGCGAGGGGCGCGGGCGCGGCGAGCTTCACCTCCGGCGCGCGGACGGAGGCGTCTACGTGGCGGACGTGACCGCGTTCGACGCGCGCGCGACGGGGGATCGGGCCTCCGCGCGGTTCTTGCTCCTGCGCGACAAGGGCCCGCTCGTCGCGGCGGAGGAGACGCGGATGCGGCTCCAGGAGGAGATCATCGCGTCGCAGGCGGAGGCGATCCGCGCGCTCTCGACGCCGCTCTTGCCGATCGCCGAGGGCGTGATCGTGATGCCGCTCGTGGGCGCGCTGAACGAGGCGCGCGCCGAGCAGATGCTCGAGGCGTTGCTCGAAGGGATCTCGCGGCGAGGCGCGCGCGTGGCGATCCTCGACATCACGGGCGTCGACGACGTCGACTCGCACGTGGCGCACGGCATCCTGCGGGCCGCGCGCGCGGCCGCCCTGCTCGGCGCGCGTGTGTTCCTGACGGGCATCCGCGGCTCCGTCGCGCAGACGCTGCTCGCGCTCGACGCGAGCTTCGGCGGGCTCGTCACGTGCAGCACGCTGCAGGACGGCGTCACGCGCGCGCTTCGCGGCGCGCGGGTCGAGGGGTATGCTCCGCGGCGATGGACCGGCTGATCCTCGCATCCACGTCCCGCTTCCGCCGCGCGTTGCTCGACCGCCTCGGCCTGCCCTATGAAGCCCGCTCCCCGCGGTTCGAGGAGGACCCGCCCGAGGGCCTCGCGCCGCGAGACGTCGCCCGCGCGTTCGCCGAGGGCAAGGCGAGGAGCATCGAGGCGAGCGCCGGGGCCTGGGTCATCGGCGCCGATCAGGTGCCCGAATACGACGGCGGTATCCTGCGGAAAACCGAGAGCCCGGACGATTGCCGCGCGCAGCTCGCAGAGCTCTCGGGGCGCACGCACCTCTTGCACACCGCCGTGGTGCTCTGGTCGGCCGAACGGGGCCGGATGCTCGGCGAGACGGTCACCGTGGAGCTCACGATGCGCGCGCTCTCGCCGGCCCTGATCGACCGATACGTCACGCTCGACGACCCGGTGGGCAGCGCGGGCGGGTATCTCTTCGAGAAGCGCGGCATCGGCCTCTTCGAATCCGTGCGGGGCGGGGACGAGTCGGCCATCGTGGGGCTGCCTCTGCTCTCGCTCTGCCGCCTCCTCCGCGAAGCCGGGATCGAGCCCTTCGATCTCGCGAGGTGAACAAGGCCATGGCCCCGATCGATCACGCCGAGATCCTGCGCAAGGGCGTCGAGGAGTTTCGCGATTTCGTCAATCCGCTCGTCGCGGCGCGGGTGCTCGTGACGGGCGAGCCGCATCGAATCGCGGGGACGCGGGGCGGGCGGCTCCTCCTCCCGGACGGCCGGCTCATCGAGGATCTGCACGGCACGCAATCACTCGGGCACCGCGCCTCGGCCGTGGCGGACGCGCTGCGTGATTATCTCGCGACCGACGCGCCGTCCTGGTATCCGTCGCGGGTCAATCCTTATGCGGGGCGGCTCGGGCGCGCGCTCTTCGAGCGGACGGGTTACGACAACGCCTTCTTCGGGATGTCGGGCAGCGACGTGGTGGAGGCGGCGATGAAGCTCGCGCGCGCCGCCACGGGCCGCCCGCGCTTGCTCTCGCTCGTCGGCGCGTATCACGGCACCACGATGGGGAGCTGCGCGCTCATGAACCCGGGCATGTTCCGCGACCCCTTCGCGCCCCACCTCCCCGGGGTCTCGCCCGTCCCGCGCGAGGACGTCGACGCGCTCGCGCGCGCGCTCACGCCCGGGGACGTGGCCGCGATCATCGTGGAGCCGATCCAGCTCGAAGGAGGGGTGTTCCCTTTGTCCGAGTCCTACATTGCGGCGCTCTGCGAGCTCACCGAGAAACACGGCGTGTTGCTCGTGGCGGACGAGGTGCAGACGGGCCTCGGCCGGCTCGGGCGATTCCTCGGGACCTCGACCTGGCCACGCCGCCCGGACGTGGTCGTGCTGGCGAAGGCGCTCGGCGGGGGCCTCTTGCCCTGCTCGGCCATGCTCACGCGGAAGGAGACGTTCCTGCGGGCTTATGGCAAGGACATGGCCACGGCGGAGGCGCACAACGTGACGTTCGGCGGCAATGCGATGTCCTGCGTGGCGGCGCTCTCGATGCTGGATCTGCTCACGCCCGAGGTCTTCGCCGTGGCCGGGGCGCGTGGTGATCATTTCCAGGCGGCGCTCCGGCGCGGGCTCTCGGGCTGCCCGCTCGTCGTGGAGGTGCGCGGCGCGGGGCTCATCGCGGGCGTGGAGCTCCTCGCGGTCGACCACCCCTGGCTCTCGTTCGAGCATTTCGGCATCGACGAGCTCCACGGGTTCTCCCCGATCGGCCTGCTCGTCTGTCACCGCATGTACAAGCGGGGCTACTACTGCTTCGTCTGCGGGCACCGCTGGAGCACGCTCCGGCTGCAGCCGAGGCTCGATATCGAGGAGAGCGCGCTCGACGCGTTCGTGACGGCGCTGCGAGAAGAAATCGACGCGATCGCAGAGCTCGTGTAATCGCTTTCACGCGCGACCGGGCGCCCTCCTTGCATTCTCGCGGCGTGGGGGAGATCATGCGCGCGCCGTCCACGTCGAACCTTCCACGATTTCATGGATTCCGTCGCATAGGCGGCGTGCTCTTGGCGCTCGCCGCCTGCACGGGCAGCGGCTATGCAGGACACGGCGCGGACGTCACGCCAAAAGCGCGCGACGCGCCCTCCCCTGCCCCCGAGCTTCTGCGCTTCGACATCATGTCTGGATCCATCACCAATCATTTTTATCGCCGCGGCCCGATCGCGGCGCACCTCCTCACGACCTCCGGCCCTGCCCCGCGCCTGCTCGTGGCTTTCCCCGCGGGCAACGCCGGCCTCGTCGTCGATTTCGCGCCCCTCGAGGAGCCTGTGGCCTTTGGCCTCGCGCCGCTCGCCACGCTCGAAGGCGTCGAGGAGCCCGAGGGTAAACGTGGCGTGACGGCGCGCCTCGCCGCCCGCGCGCCCGCCTTGCGCGTCCGCCACGCCTTGCTGGGCGGCATCCGGTTCTTGCGCGACGCCATGGGGAGCGGCCTTGGCCCCGGCGCTCCCTCGCTCGCGCACACGCTCGACCCCGGGCCGCCCCTCGCCTTGCGCCGCACCATGCTCGACGGCCACCACATCGAGCTTCGCGTCGAGCCCTCGGAGGGGACCACCGTCACGCTCGAAGACGACGATGTCGTCCTCTCCGCCGGACCCGGCGGCGAGGTGCGGTTCGTCGTCACGGCGCTCCTCGACGAACCGCCGCTCACGCCGTTTCCGGTCGAATCGATCGTCCATGAGAATGCGGCGGATGACCCCGTGGCGCGCCGGGCCCTCGCCTTCCTCACCTATCGAGAGAAATTCCTCGCCGGCTCCTGGCGCTTCTTGACGTATTTCGGGCGCGACACGTTGCTCGCGCTGCAGATGCTCCTGCCCGCCCTCGAGCCCGCTGCCATCGAGGCGGGCCTCGGCTCGGTGCTCGATCGGCTCGCCCCGGACGGCGACGTCGCGCACGAGGAGGCGATCGGCGAATATGCGGTGTGGCTCCAATCGATGGCGGGCCCGCGGCCCGCGGATCTACGCGCGCCCGTCCTCGACTACAAGATGATCGACGACGACTTCCTCCTCGCGCCCCTGGCCGCCGTTTACTTGCTCGATACACCCGCGGGGCGCGCGCGCGCGCAGGCGTTCCTCGCCCGCGAGACGCCTGCGGGCGGGTTTTATCGCGACGCGCTCCGGCAAAACCTCGCGCGGGTCCTCGCGCGCGCGGCCCCGTTCGCGGCCCGCCCGGGCCCGGAGACGTTGATCGCGCTCGGGCCGGGCCTCTCGGTGGGCAACTGGCGCGATTCGAATCAGGGGCTCGGCGGCGGGCGTATCCCGTTCGACGTCAACGTGGCCCTCGTCCCGGCCGCCCTGCGCGCGGCGGCGCGCCTCTTCGCGAGTGATCTCCTCGGCCCGGACCCCGCCGCGGCCGACGAGGCGCGCGCCCTCGCCCAGGCCTGGAGAGGGGCCGAGCGTTATTTCAGATTGGAGATCCCGGAAGAAGTCGCGCGCGCGCGCGTCAACGAATACGCCGCCGCGCTCGGCCTCGACGGCGCTCGTGCGGTGGCGTCGATCGAAGGCCCGATCCCCTTGCTTGCCCTCGCGCTCGACGACGCAGGCCGACCGATCCCGGTGATGCATTCGGACACGGCGTTCGTCCTGCTCTTCGACGAGCCCTCGCCCGAGCTGCTCGAAATCGTGGCCCGCGAGCTCTTGCGGCCGTTCCCCGCCGGGCTCCGCACGGACGTCGGCATGCTGGTCGCGAATCCAGCGTACGCGGGTGATCCTGCCCTCGCCGCGATGTTCACGCGGGCCGATTACCACGGGACCGTGGTCTGGTCATGGCAACAAGCCGCCATGGTCGCGGGTCTGTCCCGACAGCTCGCGCGCGAGGGCCTCCCGACGAGGACACGCGAAATGCTCCGGGCGGCCGAGCGCGCGTCATGGGAGGGTATCGAGGCCGTCCGCGCGCGGCGCGCCGAGGAGCTGTGGAGCTGGGAGCCCGCGGGCGGCGAGGTCAGGCTCGTCCCGTTTGGTCAGGCGCGGGGCCACGTGGATGAATCGAATGCGCTCCAGCTCTGGAGCACGGTCTATCTCGCGCTCTCGCCGCCCAGGCCCTAGCAGCCCCCGAGGAGCGGCCCGCGGAAGACAATCGTGCTCATGACGGGCCTGTACCCCATGGCGTCGTTGAGGTGCCGGATCGGGTCGTTCCCCTCGGCGTTCTCCGTCACCAGGCGCCGGAAGCCGGATCGCTTCGCGGCCGCCACCTGCGCGCGTTTGAGCGAGCTCGCGATGCCTCGCCCGCGCCACGCCCGCCGCACACCCGTGAGGCTGTGGAATGCGACGCCGCCGCGGCCCCGCTGGAGCACCGCATACCCGACCACCTCGGCGCCTTCCAGGGCAATGAACGTGAAATCGTGGGTATGGATGGGTCGGTCCATGTCCGTGGCGAGCCACGCCTCGAAGGAGCCCACCTCGTCCGCCTCGTCCACGGGGATGTCGGGAATGGCCTCCCGCGCGACCTCGTACATGCCGTGCAAGAGGTCCGGCCGCTCGGCCCGGGTCACGAGCGTGATCCCGGCCGGAGGATTCACCTCGGGCATCGGCACCGCATCGAGCTCGAGCACGAGCTCGACCTCACGGCCGATCTCCTCGTAACCACGCCGCTCGAGGTAGGCGCGGGCGTCGCGCTGGCTCTCGTGGGCCTCGATCTGCAGCTCGCGCAACCCGAGCCGCCGCGCGTGCTCCGAGAGCGCGTGGTGCAGGATCGAGCCCAGGCCCCGGCGACGAAACGCGGGAATCACCCACACGCCCGCGACGCCGCACGGCCCTGCGCTCCCGCCGCCGGCGGGTCGAACGAAGGCCGCGCCCACGGGCCGCCCGTCATACTGCAATACCCAATCCACGCGGCCCGGGTGAAGGCCGCGCAGATACCGAGCATCCTCGAACGAGGGGACACCCCAGACGTCGGCGGCGTCGACGACGTCGACCCAGCCCCGCAGGGCCTCGTCGTCCTCGACGATGACGATATCGTGCGTCGGCATCGTGGGAGAAAGGGCCCGCTACCGCCGGAGCCCCGGCGCCTCGTGCCCGCTCGTGGCCACGTATTCGAGGTACCCGCCGCCGTACTTGTGCACGCCCTCCGGCGTCAATTCGAGCACGCGGTTCGAGAGCGCCGCGAGGAAATGGCGGTCGTGGGAGACGAAGAGCATCGTGCCCTCGAAATTCGAGAGCGCCTCCACCAGCATCTCCTTCGTGGTGATGTCGAGGTGGTTCGTCGGCTCGTCGAGGACGAGGAAATTCGGCGGATCGTAGAGCATCCGCGCGAGGACGAGCCGCGCCTTCTCCCCGCCGGAGAGCACACGCACGGATTTCTCCACGTCGTCGCCCGAGAAGCCGAAGCAGCCGGCCAGCGTGCGCAGCGTGCCGAGGGAGGCCTCGGGGAACGAATGGATGAGGGTGCCGATGACCGTGAGCGTCGGGTCGAGCACGTCCATCGCGTGCTGCGCGAAATACCCGAGCTTCACGCTCGCGCCGAGCGACGCGCCCCCCACGTCCGGCGAGAGCTCGCCCGCGATGATCTTGAGCAGCGTGGATTTGCCCGCGCCGTTCACGCCCATCACGCACCACCGCTCGCGCCGCCGGACCAGGAAATCGAGCCCGTCGTACACCGTGCGGCTCCCGTACCGCTTCACCACGCCCTCGAGCTTGGCGACGTCCTCGCCCGAGCGCGGCGGCGCCCGGAAATCGAACATCGGCGGCCGCTTGCTCTTCTTCGGCGGCTCCATCTTCTCGATCTTGTCGAGCTTCTTCACCCGGCTCTGGACCTGCGCCGCCTTGGCCGCGTGGGTCTTGAACCGCTCGATGAACCGCATCTCCTTGGCGAGCATCGCCTGCTGGCGCTCGTATTGCGCCTCGGCCTGCTCGGCCGCGATCTGCCGCTGCCGCTCGTAAAAATCGTAATTGCCCGTGAACGTCGTCAGATCGCCGCCGTCGATCTCCAGGATCTTCGTGCAGATCCGGTTCATGAAGGCGCGATCGTGGGCGGTGATGACGAGCGCGCCCTCGTACGACTTCAAGAACCCCTCGAGCCAGATGATCGACTCGATGTCGAGGTGGTTCGTCGGCTCGTCGAGCAGGAGCACGTCGGGCCGGAGCAGGAGGATCTTCGCGAGGGCCACGCGCATCTTCCAGCCGCCGGAGAGCGTACCGACGTCCTTGTCCATGAGCTCGTTCGAGAAGCCGAGGCCCGCGAGGATCTCGCGCGCCCGCGCGTCGAGCGCATAACCGTCGAGCTCGCTCCATTTCGCCTGGGCTTGCCCGTATCGCTCGAGCAGCTCCTCCATCTCGTCCACGCGGTCCGGATCCGCGAGCGCCGCCTCGAGCTCGGCGAGCTCGGCCGCGATGTCGGAGACGGGGCCGACGCCATCCATCGTCTCGGCGACGATGCTCTTGCCCTTCATCTCGCCGACGTCTTGCCGGAAATACCCGACCGTGGCGCCACGATCGATGGCGATCTGCCCCTCGTCCGGCTGCTCCTCGCGGGTGATCATCCGGAAGAGCGTGGTCTTGCCCGAGCCGTTCGGGCCGACGAGGCCAATCTTCTCGCCGCGGTTGACGGCGGCAGAGGCCTCGACGAAGAGGATCTGCTTGCCGTGGCGCTTGCCAATGGAGTCGAGCCGGATCATGCGGGGCGCCTACTTAGCGGACGGCGGGCCCTTGCGCATCCGAAAAAAACAGGCCGTCCTGCGGAGCCTGGAGGAACGGCGCCGGCCTCACGGCATCGTGCAGCGCGGGTCTCCGTTCTGCGCCATCTGGATGACGTCGTCGCCGATGGGCAGCGGATCACAGCCGTGGCCCTTCTCGCAGACGAAATCGTACTCGGGCAGGGCCTTCGCGTGGCAATCGAGGCAATTGCCGCCGAACTGGTTCACGACGTCGGTCACGCCGCGCTGCACGATCTTCGTGCCCATGTCCGAGACCTCCAGGAAGAAAAACTCCCAGTCGCTGGACGTCGCGGAGAAGCCCGGCGCGCGCTTGACCATCGCCTCCGTCGGGACGAGCTGGATCACGGTCCCCACGGGGTAATCGGACATGCCGGGGTCGTTCGCGGCAGCGAGCGTCGCGTCGAGGTTGCCGAGCTTGTTCGTGACGCGGAAGGAGCGGACCTTCTGCCAATCGAGGATACAATCGAAGTCGGCATCGGTCATCACGAGGTCCATCCCCGCGCCGCCAGCGCCGCCCATTCCGCCAGCGCCGCCCATGCCGCCCGTGCCGCCCATGCCGCCGGTGCCGCCGGTGCCGCCCGTGCCGCCCGTGCCCGCATTGCCCCCCGAGCCGCCGCTGCCGCTGTTTTCGTCACCGCAAGCAGCGATGGCCGCGCACACGAGGACCCATCCGAGGACCGAGGCAAAACCGAGGCGAGAATGAACCATGTAGAGGAACCTCCAGCGGGCCTACGCGTCGCCCGCGTCGCCCGGAAGCCCCTTTCCTACAGGCTCTCCCGCCTCACCACAACGACAATCCACCCGTGGGACCGACACTCACGGGTTTTTCGACGTCGTCCTGCGCCTGTCGCGCAGCCAGGCGAGGCCCGCTTCGAAGACGACGTCGTGCCCGCCCTCGAAGAGCACGAGCGTGGCGTTGCCCGAGGTGCGCGTGAGGTACGCCGGGGCGCCGGCGCGCTGATAAAGATCGTCGGCGGAGGTCGCCGATACGCGCCGCGTGGCCTTCTGGGAGCGGAGCTTCGGGAGCACGTCGTCGGCCACCCGATCGGCCGGATCGGCGAGGTCGTTGAATGCGGAGATCGAGTGCTGCGGGGGCACGACGTCGTCCCGGATGCCGGTGGCGACGTAGACGGGCACGCCGGCCTGCTTGGCCCGCGCGGCGAGCGCGCTCGGGCTGCGGCGCTTGCACGCCTCGAACGCCTTCGTGCCGGGCTTCGGCGCGCCGCGGCACACGCCCTCGATGAAGCGCGCATAATGCCGCTTCGGCGCGTGTTTCTTGTTGTACACGTACCAATCGGGGATGTCGTACACGGGCGCCCAGGCCACGACGCCCGCCCAGACCTCCGGGTGCCGGCCCGCCATCGCGAGCGCGGTCATCCCGCCGCCGGAGAAGCCCGCGAGATAGATACGCGTCTCGTCCACGTGGCCGCGCTGCTTCGCGTACGCGACGGCGTCGAGGATGTCCTGCACGGCGAGGTCCGAGGCGGCGGCCTCGGGCCGGAGGTACGGTCCGCGGAAATCGGGGTGCACGAAGACCCAGTCGTTTTGCCTCGCGAACATGGCATACGGGATGCCGATGTTCTGCCGCCAGTCGGTGCTCCAGCTATGCAAGACCACGATCAGAGGCCGCTTCCCCGGCGAGCCGGAGTCGTAAAACATCGCGCGCTGCGCGGCGCCGTCGGCCGACGATTGTATCGTCACGGGCTCGACCCCGGGCACGCGCTGCTTCCAGGCCCCGAGCCCCGAAGCGCCCTCGCCGCCTGGAAATCGGGAGGCGAGCGTGAACGCGGGCTCCACGCGCTTCAAACCCTCGGCGCGCGCCGGAGGGCCCTGTGTGATCAAAAAGAGCGCAACGAGCGCCGCCAGAGCAAGGATCCCAACACGATTCTGGATACGATACATGCGTTCGTCTCTCGAAGCGGGCAGGTATAGCGGCATCACCCGGCCAGGGCCATGCATTCGCACGGAAATGCGCGTCGCCGCGCCCGCCCGCCCGTGCACGTTCGGATCGAAATGGCGGCACGGCGATTGCTCTTCGATTCGGGGTGGAGCGAAATGCGTAGCCCCATCGTTTCCATGCTCGTGCTGCTCGCGGGGATCCCCCTCTCGGGGTGTCGGGAGACGCCCACGGCTCACGCGGAGACCCGCCCACCTGCGCCTACGCCGGCGCCAGAGCCATTGCCCTCGCCGGCCGAACGAGCGGTCGAGCGGCTCTCCTTGATTCCGGAGTTTCCACGCGCGACCGGCGGTCCGTTCCCGTTCGGCGCGCAGGATTTTTTGGTGTGGCGCTCCCGCGTGCCGCGCATCGAGGAGGTCGAGATCACCTCGTCCCTCGACGGGACCAGGCAACGCGCCCTCTTTTACGATCCGGGCCGGGACGAGCCCCGGCCGCTGCTCGTGGCGCTCCATAGCTGGAGCGAGAACTACCTGCAGAACATCGGGATCCCGTACGGGATCTTCGCGGAGCGTAATGGCTGGGTGATGATCCACCCCGATCACCGCGGCCCCTACCGGACGCCCCATTCGGTGGCCTCCGAGCTCGCGCTCGGGGACGTCCTCGACGCCGTGGCCTATGCCAGGCGGCGCGCCAGGATCGACACGTCGCGCATCTACCTCGTCGGTTACTCGGGCAGCGCGATGACGTCGCTCGTGCTCGCGGGCCGGCACCCGGAGATCTGGGCGGGTGTCGTCTCCTGGGTGCCCATTTACGACCTCGTGGACTGGTACGGCCATCTCCGCTCGAACATGCCCGATCGCCATTACGCGCACGAGGTCGCCGCGGCGTGCGGCGGCGCGCCTCGGCCGGGCACGCCCGCGGAGGAGGAGTGCCGGCGGCGGAGCCCACGCTCGCACCTGAGAGGCGCGCGGGGACGCGTGAACGTGTATCTCGGCGTGGGGATCTGGGACCAGCTCGTCCCCCCGGACCACGCATTACGCGCCTTCAACGACCTCGCCGCGCCCGAGGATCGGGTCCCGGAGGGCGCCATCGTGCGCATCAAGAAGACGCGGAGCATCCCCGAGGCCCTCGGCATCCCCGACCCGCGCCCGCTCTACGACGCGGCGAAGGCGAAGGTGGTCTTCGAACGCACGAGCGAACGCGCGACGGTGGTGGTTTTTCTGGGCGGGCACGACGTGATCTACAACGCGGGGCTCTCGTGGCTTGGAGAGCAGCGCCGAGACGTGCTCCCATGAAGCCCGATGACAAACCTGCTCGTCAACATCGACGTCGATGACCTCGACCGCGCGATCCGATTCTACACCGGCGCCTTCGACCTCCGGATCGGCCGCCGCTTCGGCGGCGCCGGCGTGGAGCTCCTCGGCGCGAACGCCGCGATCTTTCTGCTCGTGAAGCCGGCGGATCACCTCCCCTTCCCCGGCTCGACCTCGCCTCGGTCCTATGCCCGCCACTGGACGCCGGTCCACCTCGATTTCGTGGTGGACGACCTCGACGCGGCGCTCGCGCGGGCCGAGGCCGCGGGGGCCCTTCGAGAGGGAGACGTCGCCGAGAACGCCTGGGGCCGGATCGTGATGCTCTCCGATCCCTTCGGGCACGGGCTCTGCCTGATTCAGTTTTCGGCCGAGGGCTACGACGCGATCGCGGATCGATAGTCGAGCCGCGTCACTCGACCTCGGCGAGCCTCGCCCCCGCGAGCCTGCGCCAGAGCGACGGGCGCGCGTCCTCGGGCGCGCGCGGAGGACGCGCGCCGGGCCGCACGCGCGGCGGCGCTTGCGGTTCGTCGAGGAACCGGAAGAGCTCGGACAGGATCTCGGGCACGGCCTCGCGGTGCGGGTAATGGCCGACGTTCGGGAACCGCCGCACGACGGCGCCGTCGAGGTAATGGTGCACGCGCTCCGCGTGCCGCACGGGGATCACCGGATCTTTATCGCCCCAGTACACCGCGAGCGGCGGGAGCTCGCGTAGCCGGTGGGCGTGGTCGAGCAGGTGCTCGCGTTGCCCCTTCAGATCGACGGCCTGGCGGAGCGTCCGGAAGAGCGCGCGCGCCGTGCCCGGGCGGGCGTTCATCTCGACGAGGTGCTTGCGCTCCATTTCATCAAAATTGCCCCCGAGCACGCGCACCCCGGCGTTCGTGCCGATCCCCATGAGCGCGGGCGCCGCGAGGTCGAGCAGGCCCGCCGAGGAGGCGAGGCGCAGAGGCGCGGCGACCTCGAGGCCGAGCCCCCCCGCGGCGACGAGCGCCAGGCGATGCACGCGCCCCGGCTGCTCGAGCAGCACGCGCATCGCAATGCCGCCGCCGAGGGAATGGCCGATGATGTCGAAATCCGAGAGCCCGAGCGAACGAATCCATTCGACGACGAGGCCCGCGTACCAGGAGACGTCGTACGAGGCGTCGTAGCGGCACGACTGCCCGTGCCCAGGCAGATCGAGGGCATAAAGCCGCCGATCCCGCGCGAGCGCCGGGGCGATCTTGTTCCAGGTCCGGCAGGTATCCGCGAGGCCGTGCACGAGGACGGCGGGCCTCTGGCGCTCGTGGGCGCTCCCTCCGTGCGGAGCCCACTCCTCCCAGAACACGTTGCCCCCCCGGAACGAACGGCGATGGCTGCGGCAAGCGACGGACGTCATGGGCGAAGTCGAAAGATAAAACCACGCGCGCCCGGATGTCCACGATTTCGTCACTTTCCCGTCGCAAAAACGCCGCCATGCAAACGAGGCTTTGCACCTCGATGCCATGGAGCGAAGGATGATACGCGGCGCCGTGACCCAGCGTGCGGATCACGGGCACGATCACGAATCACTCTTCCTTCGGGCCAAACCGATCGGCGAAGGCGCGCGCGATTTTTCGCGATTTGCGGGCGGAGACGATCTCGGCGACGCGCGAGGCGATCCGCGTGTCGTGCCGGTGGAGCGAGAGGGCCTGGATCGCCTCGACCGCGCGGGGCTCGGGCGCCTCGGCGAGGAGCTCCATCAAATAGGCGAGGGCCTCGTCGGTGCGGAGCAGGGTCACGCCGAGGAGGATGCTCTTCTCCATCGCGGGGCCCGCGGTCCGGAGGGCCTCCTTCAGCGCCGAGAGCGCCCCCGGCAAGCGCGACTCGCCGAGCGCGAGCGCCGCCGCCTCGCTCCCCGCCTCGAGCGCGGCGGCGACGATGGGCAAATAGTGGCGCGGCTCGAGCGCGAGCATTCCGCGATAACAAGCGGCGAGCACGTCGGGCTCGCCCTCCCCCACGAGGACCCGCGCGTGGAGCACGGCCGCGCAGACGACCTCGCAGGTGTCCCGCAGCGCGTCCGCCGCGGCGGCGCGGGCCTCGGGCATTTCATCGAAGAGCAGGGGCGCGATTTCGAGGGCAGCCCGCGGGAAGTTCGTCCGGACGAGCGCATGCGCCGAGAGGCCCCGCACGAGCCCCGCCGTATCGACGGCCGGCGGCACGGTCAGCTCCATCTGCACGTACCGCAGGCCCTTTCGATATGTGTCCCACACGTCCGCTTCGAGCGTGACGAGCGCCTCGAGGAGCTTCGTCTTCGCGTGGCAGCCGCGATCGGCGGTCGCCGGCGAGGAGAGCAGCCTCTCGAAGGCCGCGACGAGGTCGGGGACGAGGGCGCGGAGCTCCAGATCGACGACGACCTTGGCCGCCTCGCCCACGAGGAACGCGCTGGGATCGGCGAGGAGCCGCGCGAGCTCGGGCGCGGCGGCCGCGGGAGGCTCGGCGCGGGCGAGCGCGCGAATTCGAGAGAGTTTGTCGTCGAAGGTGTTTTTCCGGGCCGCCATCAGGGCTCCATGGCCTTCGCGTTCGCGGCGAGCGCCTTGTCGAGGGAGCGGCGCGCGATCCGCGAGGTGACGACGAGCGCGCCGAGCGTCACGACGAACCCGAGGACGAGCGTCCATACGCCGAGCGCCCCGGGCGCCTTGGCCTCGCCGGAGAGGAGCTTGGCGACGTCGTCGACGCTCGCGCCGACGTAGACGTGAAAGAGGGTGGCCGGCAAGAGGCCGAGGAAGGAGCCAGCCGCGAAATCACGCAGGGAGAGCGGCGTGGCCGAGAGCATGTACGTGCCGAGGTTCTGCGGCAGGGCGAAGCATACGCGCAGGAGGAAGGTGATCTTGAAGCCGTCGGCGCGGACGGCGCGCTCGACGGCGCGCCAGAAATGGGACTCGCCCGCGCGCGACGAGAGGAGCTTGCCGAGCGAGGCGCGGCCGAAGAGGAAACACGCGCAGACGCCCAGGGTGACGCCCGGCCACGCGATCGCGAGCCCCTTGCCGAAGCCATACGCGTAGCCCGCGAGGCCCGACATCACCCAGAGGGGCGTGGTGATCGCGAGGGCGAGGACCTCGACGCCCAGGAACAAGAGCGCGCCCAGGACGCTCGCCTCGCGCATGTACCCGACGAGCGAGGCGAGCGCGGCGCGCACGGCCGGCATGCGCAGGAGCACGAGCGGCAAGGCGAGCAGCCCGAGGAGCAGGAGGACTCGTTCGAGGCGGCGCCGCATGGGGCGCGCAGCCTACCACATACGGGCAGGCTAGGCAGAAGCAGGCGCCTGCGAGGTCGCGCCGCGGGCGCGCGAGGGCCGGGCCCCGCGGAAGCCCTCGAGGAAGGCAGAGGCGCCCTCGGGGCCGCGGAAGATGCGCCATTGCAAGGCAGGATCGTCGAAGTTCGAGGCGAACGCGTCCGCGATGCCCTGATCCCGCGACGCCGCGCAGAAGATGGCCATCGCGTGGGGCGGCGGCGGGGAGAGGAAGGCGTTCGTCCACTGCATCGAGGGGCCGACGAGCGACCAGAGGCGCTCGTCCACGCCCGCGCAGAACGCGTGATCGAGGGGGCGCCCTTCGGCGAGCGCCTGCACGATCGCCTCGCCGAGCGCCCGCGCCCCGCGCGAGGCCGCGTTCGCGCCCTGCCAGAGCACGGGATCGTGCGTCGCGAAGGTATCGCCCACCGCGACGGCGAAGCGGCCCTCGCCGAGCGCGACATACGCGCGCCGCGCCGTGGGCACGATCGCGGCCTGCATCCAATCGAGGGCGCCCGTGAGCTGGAAGGACGAACGATCGACGCGGGCATGGACCGTGGGCGCATGCGCCTCCAGCAAATCGAGCACGAGGCCCTCGACGACGCCCGGATCGTCGTCGCAAGGGACACGCGTGACGGCGTCGAGCGAGCTCTCGGGGATGGCCTCGAACAGGAGGCAACTGACGGGGCCGTCCGCCGTGAGGAGCTGGCTCTCGAAAATTTCCCCCTGCCCAGGGATGATCTGGAACAGGAGACCGAGCTCGTCCGGGAAGTTGATGCCCCGAAAGAGGCCCGCGAAGAGCCGGCGCTGGGGCTCGAGCCAGGGCGATCGGTCGAGATCACGCGGGAACATGGCCCCGAGCTCGCCGCGGCCGGTCGCCACGACGACCAGGTCGTGCACGTCGCCGAGGCGCGCGACCTCCGCAGGGCCGAGGGCCCCCGAACGGACCACGGGGCCGCCGCGCGCCTCGAAATCCTCGAGCAGGCGCGGGAGGTAGAGCCGCATGTCGATGAAAAGCGCGGGAGGATCGACCCGGCCCCGCAGGGAGAGCTCCGGCAATCCCTTGACACGTACATCGACGTGAAAACAACCAAACGCGGCGTCATCCCAATGGCGGATGCCGAGCTCGCGATCCCGGGCGCGCGTGGAGCCGAGCAGCGCCGCGGTGCTCGGGAGGCGCGAGGATCGGATCTCGTCGCCCGATCGATCGGTGTAAAGGGTACAGGAAATACCGCGGCTGCGGAGGTACAGCCCGAGCTGCAACCCCGCGATCCCGGCTCCCACGATGCCAATGCTGCTCATCGAAGCCCCTTTCAATGTGGATGGCTGCGCGCCGGACGAGCCGGGCTGCGCCCCCAAAGCTGCGCCTTTCGGCGCACCCCGAGCGAGGACGCACGATATACCCGTCGGCGACGCGGGTCCATCGTCCAAAACGTCGAGCTATTGCTGACGCCAGCCAGAGGTCACGCCGGATCGGTGTGTACGAACACGGACATGTCGCGCATGAATTTCACGTACGCGACATGGATTGCCCATCCCCGCCCCCTTTGTCATGATGCGCCGCCCCCGAGCCGGGGGCGTTCGCCCATGACCATCGCCGTCGTCGCCGAAAAGCCGTCCGTGGCCAGGGACATCGCCTCCGTGCTCGGCGCGACCCACAAGGGCGAAGGGGCGCTCGAAGGCGCAGGTTACGTGGTCACCTGGGCGATCGGGCACCTCGTGGCCCTGGCAGAGCCGCACCAGATGGACCCGGCCTGGAAGCGCTGGGACCTGCGGACGCTGCCGATGCTGCCGCCGACCTGGCCGCTCAAGGTGCTGCAGGAGACGCGCAAGCAGTTCGACGTGGTCAAGGCCATCCTGCACCGCAAGGACGTGGAGTGGGTGGTCTGCGCGACGGACGCAGGGCGCGAAGGGGAGCTGATCTTCCGCTACATCTACGACGCCGCAGGCTGCAAGAAGCCGGTGCGGCGGCTCTGGATCTCGTCGCTCACGCCGGACGCGATCCGCGCCGGCTTCCAGAAGCTGCGCGACGCGCGAGACTACGACGCGCTCGCCAACGCCGCGCGAGGCCGGAGCCGAGCCGACTGGCTCGTAGGGATGAACCTGTCACGCGCGTACTCGCTGTCGCACGGTGAGGATTTTTCGGTGGGTCGGGTGCAGACGCCGACGCTCTCGATGGTGGTCGAGCGAGAACAAGCGATCCGATCGTTCGTGCCAGAAGACTACCTGGAGGTGCGAGCGACGTTCTCGCCCGAAGGCGCAGCGGAGGGGCCGGAGGGGCGGTACGAGGGGATCCTGCTGGATGTCCCGGAAAAACGAGGCGGCCCGGCAAAACCAAGGCGGCTGCCGCCGGACGGGGAAGAAGCCGGGAACATCACGCGGCGGGTGCTCGGGGGCAAGGCCGAGATCACGAAGGTGTCGGCGGAGACGCGCCGGATCCCGCCGCCCCTTCTGTACGATCTGACGGAGCTGCAGCGGCACGCGAACCGGCTGTTCGGCTGGAGCGCAAAGCGGACGCTGGACCTCGCGCAAACGCTCTACGAGCGGCACAAGCTGATCAGCTACCCACGCACGGACAGCCGGCACCTGTCGACGGACGTGGCGCAGACGCTGCCTTCGGTGGTGAAGGCGATCGAGGGGAACTACCAGGGGCTCCTGGCCCAGGGGACGGGGCAAAGGCCACTCGGGCGGCGGTTCGTGGACGACACGAAGGTGACCGACCACCACGCGATCGTGCCAACGACGACCCCGACGAGCCGCGCGTCGCTCTCCACGGAGGAGCAGAAGCTTTACGACCTGATCTGCCGGAGGCTGCTCTGCGCGTGGCACGACGATCTGATCGAACGAACGACGACGGTGATCACGGAGGTGACGTCGAGCGAAGGCGGTGAGCGCGCGGTGGATCGATTCCGATCGGCAGGGACGGTCGTCGAGCAAACGGGCTGGAAGGTGCTGGACCTCGGGGGAGGAGGCACGAAAGAAGGCCCAAAGAAACGAAAAAAGAGCGAGGCGGACGGGGCCGAGGAGGAGGCAGAGGCGCAAAAGCTGCCGCGGGGGCTCGCGGAAGGAAGAGCCGCGCGGGTCGTGGGAGCAAAAGCAGAAAAAAAGACGACGAAGCCGCCGAGCCGGTTGACGGAGGCGACGCTCTTGACGGCGATGGAGACGGCCGGAAAAACGGTCGAGGAGAAAGAGCTGTCGGACGCGATGAAGGACACGGGGCTCGGGACGCCAGCGACACGCGCGGCGATCATCGAGACGTTGATCAAGCGGGAATACGTAATCCGGCAGGGGAAGAGTCTGGCGGCGACGGAGAAGGGGATCCTGCTGGTGGAGTCGGTTCATCCGCACGTGAAGAGCGCGGCGATGACCGGGGAATGGGAGGCGCGGCTGGCGAGGTTGTCGCGGGGTGAGGAGGATTTGAAGACGTTCATGCGGGGGATCGAGGCGTATGTGAAGTATGTGGTGGGGGCGGTGCAGGATGGGGACGAGAGGCCCGGGGCGGCGG